>NZ_JAKEUW010000075.1:0-19898 GCF_022398115.1 Vibrio sp. Isolate22
CGTGTCCGAGGTGAAGTATCAATCAAACAGCCCCAAAAACCTTGGGTCTCAAATAAAACCTTTTATCCAAACGCTGTCCATAAACCCAAATATCTTGGCCACTGCTTATTAGCAAAGAGATCACCGATATCTTGTGAAGCCTATGTTTACAAGGGATTAGAAAAAGGCAGAAAAGCCCAGCGCCATAGCAGAACCAGCCAAAAACACTCCGCTACACATCTCTATCAACGCAGTGCAAAGGAGCCGTGGTTACTCGCTACCAATATCCCTAGACATATCTTAAATGAAGTACAAATTACTAACCTGTACGCCAAGCGCATGCAAATAGAAGAAGCTTTCCGCGATCTAAAGAGTACCGCCTATGGGATCGCACTTCGTCACAACAGAACTCGTTGTACTAAGCGATTGGATATCCTACTTCTTATTTCGTTGCTCGCTGAAATCTTGATGTGGTGGAATGGCCTCATTGCAGTACAAGCCAAGTGGCATTTTGACTTCCAAGCCAATAGCATTAAACACCGCCGAGTTCTATCCATACCTCGTCTAGGAAGAGAGGTACGAAATCATCGACGATATCAAATTAACGAATCCCAATATCAATGGGGAATGTTCGAATATCAAAGGCTCACACACAACGCAGGACTAGGGCAATTATGAGGGGATCCGTCAGCGCCTCGACACCACTGACTTAACTTATCTTGCTTGTCGCCTAAGTTGGCAATCACGGTCCTTGCGCCGTGAACTAATAGTGTTCTCAAATATTTATCACCGTGTTTAGTTATTCGGCCCAACCGAGGTTTACCTCCTGTGGAATATTGCTTTGGCACTAGTCCCAGCCAAGCTGAAAAATCACGGCTTTTATCAAATTGAGAACTATTGCCTATCGAAGCGAGTATCGCAGTAGCGGTTTACGGTCAAATACCTCGAACTTTCATCACTCGTTGAACATTAGCGCTGACCTTAGCTAAAGAATCAAAGGCTTGTTCAGTATCGGCGATACGTTGATTCAACTCACCAAGATGGTGATAAGCATCGGCTATTACTGTTCTAGCGAGGTGTGGAAGTTCATTTTCTGCGTCTTCGAGCATTAAGGGAACCTGTTTCATTAATGAAGAGCGACCAACGGGAATGATCAACCCGAACTCAGCCAGAAAGCAGGGCGCGCATGCGATTCATAAGTGCGGTGCGCTCACTAACTCAATGCTCCCTCATTCTATGTATCGATAAGATGGCTTGCTGTTCGGAGGATTTTACGGGCACAAAGCGAGTGGATGGACGTTGAACAGCTTCGCAGATAGCAACAGCATCGTTAAGGTCGTTCTTTCCCTTAGTTCGATAAGGAATTACGTATTTAACAGCCATAATGCGGGCGTCATGATCCAGTTTATGGAGTATTCTTGCCCAATAATGTGCACCATCACACGCTTCAACGTCTATACGTATGAGTGAAATATTTGCTATTGTAGTCAGTAGTTTAGAGCGAGTTACCGACTTATGAAGTATGACCTTACCATTTGGTCTACGGCATGAAGACTAAAGTGGTTTTTAGCTAGATCGATACCGCAGACATGAGAATAATCAGACATGGTGCCTCCGATGCATTTAAGTACCACATAAGTGTGGCAGATCCTCGGTAGGGGAATCCATGTTTCGTTATGGTTCTTTGCCATTTTCGTAGTTGTAAATTTAAGGGGTAGGTTTGATGAATAGACATTCATGTAACGGGTTTATATTTGATGTCGATGCGACTCTTGTAAACACAACGCTGGTTATAAATAATATTTGGAGAGAGTGGGCTGAAAAAAACGGAATAGAGTTTTCAATTGTACATCCACATGTCCATGGTAGAAAAATTTCCGAAACGTTAGAATTAGTAGGTTCCCAATATGCAAATGCGAATGAAGAAAATGTAGTTAAAAAAATCGCAATAAAAGCAATGGAGTCAGCCACTGAAATTGATGGAGCATTAAGTTTTGTAGAAAACATTCCTAAATGTTCGTGGGCAATTGCTACGAGTGGGCCAAGGACAGTTGCTGAGACAAGTTTACGTGCGTCTGGATTTAAGTTGCCTACGAACATGGTATGTGCTGAAGATGTTAATTTTGGTAAACCTCATCATGAACCATTTACGCTTGCATCTAAAAAACTAGGTTTGAATTCGATGAGCTGTGTTGCTTTCGAAGATTCACCTGCTGGTGTTAAATCAGCTAAAGAAGCAGGGTGTTTTACTGTAGCTATATTAACTAGCCATAAAGAATCTGAATTAGCTTTAGCTGATCTAATTGTTAATGGCTTTTCAGATCTAGCAATTGAAAACAAAAACGGTTCGTATGAACTATGTTGGTAAAATATAACAAATAAGGATTAGGGTGTTGCGCAGCGAACACTAAATCCCGAGTTTTGAACAAGCCCGAAGCAACTTTATTAAGTGAATTATTCGATGATGATCGAGGGGCACTGCGCCTTGAACTGGTCTATTCACGCTGGGCATCAAGTTAATGACTTTCCATACCTTTAGTTATTCATGAATTGCTAATTTAGCACAACCACTGACACAGAAATATACGTATAAACCTATCATGAGCCCCATTGCAGCGTAGCTGCTATGTTCAAAAAGGCAAGTATAAGTGGCCTTCAAAAGAGAAAAATTAGGTATTTACGCTGACTCAATTCGAGCTAGATAGACATTTGCCAATCCCTCAACTAGGACATCTGCTTTAGGTGAGGTTTCGGGGGAGTTTGATCACAGGCATACGTCAGACTCATTTTTCCCCATATTTCCCCGGCTCCTAGATTATTAGAAACTTAAGTTGTAAACACAGCAGAAGATGATTTATATCGGTTGAGTTACCTTAGTCAGCCACTCACACTCCTGAGCCGCAAGATAAGGAGAGATTTCGCTTAGACATTGCTGATGATAGTTGTTGAGCCAGGTAACTTCACTTGCATCTAGCATCGACTTATCAATCATCGTTGTAGTAATCGGAGCAAGGGTGATAGTTTCAAAACCGTAGAAAGAGCCAAATTCATTCTCTTCAATTTCGACGACTTTCATGATGTTTTCGATGCGTACACCGTGAATACTTTCTCGATATACACCTGGTTCGTTAGTGATCACCATGCCCGGTAGCAAAGCAACTTCGTGTGGACTTTGTGAGAAGTTCTGTGGCCCTTCATGAACATTCAAGCAAATACCAACCCCGTGCCCAGTGCCACATTTGTAGTCAATACCATGCTGCCAAAGCACGCCACGCGCCATAATGTCGAGATTAGCGCCTGTCGAGCCTTTCATAAATCGAGCTTGAGTCAGGCGAATGACCGCTTTTAGCACCAAGGTATAGTCACGTTTTTCTTGCTGGCTTGGCGTGCCAAAGTGGAAGGTACGGGTAATATCTGTCGTACCTCCTGGGTATTGACCACCAGAATCGATTAAGAAGAAATGAGACTCACCGACAGCGTAGCTGCTCTCTTCGTTGGCGGCGTAGTGCATCTTGGCACCATGTTCAGCGTAACCTGCGATAGTTCTAAAGCTATCGCCAATGTAGCCATTGATTTGTTTGCGGTAACCCATTAATGTCTGCTCGGCGTTAAGCTCAGTCACATGTCCGCTTGGCACTTGTTCATCGAGCCATTTCATGAACTTAACCACAGCGGCGCCATCTTGGCGAAGAGTCTCTTCTAGGCTGCTTAGTTCTGTTGAGTTTTTCTGTGCTTTGATTAAAGTTACTGGGCACGGTTTATCTATAAGGGTTAACTCTGACTTCTCCTGACTGATGAGTAGACTGTCGCTATTCTTTTCGGTGTAGATCAGCGAAGAGCCTTTATCTATCAGGTTTAATGCCGTGCTAAGGTGCTCGTAATCGTGAACATGAATTTGGTGTTTTTCGAGCTCCTGACTCACTGAGTGAGTTAATTTTCTTTGATCAATAAACAGGCGACTACTGGTATGATCTATCAGTAGATAGCCTTCAGAAATTGGGCAGTAAGCGGTATCGCCACCACGAATATTGAGTGTCCACATTACGTCATCGAGTGTGCTGATAAGCAGCGCATCGGCAGATTGTTCTGTCAGGTAGTCACGGATCTGATTCAATTTTTCTGATGCACTTAATCCAGCAACGCTGAGCGGATGGTTGAACAATAGCGCAGATGGTCTTGCGGGGCGGTCATGCCATATCGGTGAAATTAGATCCTGGTCGAGAACGATGTTAATAGATTTACTAGTGAATGCACTTTTGAGTTCAAGATAAAACTGCTGACTGATACTGCGCCCATCCACACCTATTGCAGAGTTCTCAGGTAGTGTTTGAGCCAGCCACTGCGCAATGGTTGGGGCTTCAGGCAATCTTGCTTTAAATAGATCTAGCCCCGATCCTGTAAGCTGCTCAGCGCCTTGAATATAATAACGGCCATCGGTCCATAGACCACCGCCATCTTTGGTGACGACAACATCGCCCGCCGAACCTGTAAAGCCCGAAACCCATTGGCGAGCTAGCCAGTAATCAGCAGAATACTCACTCGTATGAGGGTCATTGTTGGTGACGATATAGGCATCCAATTGGTGTTGGTTCATGCCTTCTCGTAAAGCTGCAAGACGTTGTGGAACCGTGGTGATTGTCATAATGGTTGGCTTCCTAGCAAAGTATGGGTACAGAAAATATGGTGATCATTGTGACCACTCTTAGTTGGTTTTTGTGCGCCACATAAATCAGTCGCGCTTGGGCAGCGCGTTCGGAATACACAGCCACTAGGTGGGTTCAGTGGTGAAGGTAAATCTCCCGGTAATAATTGAATATCCCGATTGCGCGCTAGTGTTGGGTGAGCAATTGGTACCGCAGACAACAGTGCTTTGGTATACGGGTGCTGCGCATCGTCGAAGACTCTGTCGTAGCGACCGATTTCCATTGGCTTGCCTAAATACATGACCATGACTCGGTCACTGATATGACGAACCACGCTAAGATCGTGGGCGATCATCACCAGTGTTAATCCCATCTCTTGTTTAAGGTCATCAAGCAGGTTAATGACCTGAGCTTGAATCGAGACATCCAGCGCGCTGACAGGCTCATCACACACCACCAAATCTGGCTTGAGAATCAGTGCACGGGCGATACCGACACGCTGGCACTGTCCGCCAGAAAATTCATGTGGGTAGCGGTTACGTTGACTGGCGAGCAGGCCGACTTTATCCATCATGGCGATGACTCGGCTTTCTACTTCTTGACGTGTCAATTGTGGTTCGTGAGTCAACAACGGCTCGGCGATACACTCGGCAATCGTCAGACGCGGGTTTAGACAAGCGGATGGATCTTGAAACACCATTTGGAATCCACGTCGGCGTTTGGCTAGTTCATGCTTACCAAAACCACGCATATCTTCGCCTTTCCAATGCAGTTGTCCGCCAGTTGGTTCAATTAAGCGCAGCAGGCCTCTTGCAAGCGTTGATTTTCCGCAGCCAGATTCGCCCACAATACCTAGGGTTTCACCACGGTACACATCTAGATCAATGCCATCGACCGCTTTGACCAGCTTACGCCTACTCGGCAGGATATGCTTGTTAATAGCAAAGTGGACTTTAAGATCGCGCGCTGAAAGTAATATTTCTGGTTTTGTCATACGTCCTCCTAAGCTGAGCGAGCAATATTGGCGATGGTCGTGGGTGCATTGACATGACAAGCAAGACCTTGATGATGAGAAAGCGAGCGAAATGGCGGCACAGTAGCACTGCATTCCGCTCTATAGTTCGCGCAGCGTTCTTTAAATGGACAGCCTTTATTGTGAATCAGTGCACTTGGTGGATTGCCCTGAATGGTCGGCAATCGATCCATATCTTCACTGATCGATGGAATCGCTTTGAGTAGACCTTGGGTATAAGGGTGAGCAGGGGAGTCAAAGATCGAATCGGTATCGGCTTCTTCCATTTTTCTTCCGCCATACATGACTAAGACACGGTCACACATTTCTGCGACCACGCCCATATCGTGGGTGATCAGCAAAATTGCCGTGTTAAATTCGGCCTGAAGCTCACGCAGTAAAGTTAAGATTTGCGCTTGCACCGTCACATCAAGAGCAGTGGTGGGTTCATCCGCAATAAGCAGCTCTGGTTTACACAGTAGCGCCATAGCTATCATCACGCGCTGACGCATGCCGCCTGACATTTCATGAGGATACTGAGCCATACGTGTAGCAGCGGATGGAATTCGTACCGCATCAAGCATCGCAATCGCCTCGGTTTGTGCTTCTCGCTTTGACATACCTTTGTGGATCATCAGCACTTCCGCTAACTGCTTTCCGACCTTCATAAATGGATTAAGCGAGGTCATTGGGTCTTGGAAGATCATGCCAACCTTCTCAGCGCGAATGTGATTGAGCTGTTTTTTCGACATTGTGAGGAGGTTTTCACCGTGGAAATTGGCTTCACCAGTCACCACCCCATTATCGGCAGTTAACCCCATCAATGCGAACACCGATTGGCTTTTTCCTGAGCCCGATTCGCCGACAATGCCGAGCGTTTCACCTTGCTTGATTGAGTAAGAAAGATCGCTAACCGCCTGAACCAAACCGTCAGGAGTTTGAAAGCGTACGTTCATATTATTTATTGAAAGAATACTCATCACTACTCCTTAGCGATCTTTTGGATCAAGTGCGTCACGTAAGCCGTCACCAATAAAGTTAAAGCAAAACAGTGTGGCAACAAGAAAGATGGACGGGAACACTAACTGCCATAGGGCTACATCAATGGTTTTAGCCCCTTCGGCGATTAGAATGCCCCAGCTAGTATCAGGCGGCTGAACCCCTAGGCCTAAAAAGCTTAGGAAGGACTCAAACATGATGAAGCCAGGTACCATGAGTGATGAGTAAACCATCACAATACCAAGTACGTTCGGCAATACATGACGGCGAACGATGGTTAGGCGAGAGACCCCAATCGAATGGGCCGCTTCAATGAATTCACGTTTTTTTATGCTGAAGGTTAAGCCTCGTACTACTCGGGCGATCCCAAGCCAAGAGACCATACCAATCACAACGAAGATCAAATATATGTTGTTGCCAAATAGGGTGACAAACAAAATCACCAAGAACATAAAAGGAACAGAATCGAGCACTTCGATTATGCGCATCATAGTGCTATCAACCATGCCGCCAAGGTAGCCAGATAATGCGCCCCAAGCGGTACCGATCACAACGGCAACCAGTGCGCCCATAAAGCCGACCATGATAGACAGGCGGCCGCCTTGCATGGTGCGGGCGAAGATATCTTGGCCGAGATCGTCGGTGCCAAAGTAGTGACCGGAGCTAATTGAAGGCTTGCCGAGTTCATACGGGTCGGCGACTACATTCCAGTCAATCTCGTCATGACCGAATGAAGCCAAATGAGGGCCAAAAACAATGCACAAGACAATAAAACCTAACACGTAGATAGAGGTCATTGCCGCGCGATTTTTGCGAAATCGTGCCCACGCATCTTGCCATAGGCTTCGGCCTTCAACCGCTTCAATGTTGGAGCTCATTTGGTCTGCCAGCTCCTTGGCATCAATTTGTTTGGTTAACATTCGCTACCTCCTAAACACGAATGCGCGGGTCGATGACGGTGTAAAGAATGTCGACCACTAAGTTGAAGAAGATCGTTAATGCAGCGACGATGAGGGTAATCCCCATAACTAAGCCGTAATCACGGTTGAGTGCACCCGAGACAAAGTGCTGTCCCATTCCGCCTGTGCTAAAGAAAATGTCGATGATGACGGAACCTGTCACCACGGCAACAAAGCTTGGCCCCAACATGGCAATGATAGGGATAAGGGAAGGGCGCAGCGCGTGATGGAATAATATGTAGCTGGTGGAAAGGCCTTTGGCTTTCGCTGTACGAATATAGGGTTGATTGAGCGTCTCAATCATCGCGCCGCGCATAACACGAGCGATACTCGCCACTGAGCCTATCGCAAGGCTGAGTACTGGAAGAACTAAAAACGCGAGTTCCCCGCCTTCCCAGCCACCGGCAGGAAGCCAACCTAAATGAATAGAGAAGATGGTAACTAACACTGGCGCCAAGACAAATGCAGGGATGACTACGCCTGTCATTGAAAGTGACATCAGTAAGTAGTCGAGCTTACCATTGCGATTGAGCGCCGCGATAGTGCCCAAAACCATGCCAAGAGGGACGGAAATACAAAATGAAATCACGCCAAGTACTGCTGAAACAGGCCATGATTGAGCGACTAACTTGGTAACACTGAAGTCTTGATAGACAAAACTTGGCCCTAAATCACCTTGAATGAAGTTACCAATGTAGATAAAAAACTGAATGATAAAAGGTTCGTTAAGATGGAACTTAGCTTCAATATTGGTACGTACCACTTCAGGCATCGGGCGTTCCATATCGAAGGGACCACCGGGTGCGATGTGCATCAGCCAAAATGAGACTAGCGCGATAAACAACAGCGTAGGCACTGCAATCAGCAAGCGGCGAAGAATATACAGCAACATGACCTATCCTTTCCTTAGAAAAAAGCCCGCAACCTACGAGGACATCGAGGTGCGGGCAAACCGTCCCAATTAACGGGCCATTACGTAAACATTTTTGCGGTAATACGAAGACTCTGGGTTGGTACGCTCATAACCACCTACGTGAGCCTTAATCAGGTATTGGTCGTTACCATTGCGATACATAGGGATGATCGCCATATCTTCGATCAGCAGCTTCTCTGCGGCAATGTACTCTGCTGATGGGTCACTGAGGCTTTTTGATTCTGCCATCAAGCGGTCATACTCAGGGTTATCGTATTTAGAGTCGTTGTATTCGCCTGTTGAAACGAAGATGTCTAACCAAGTTGATGCTTCATTGTAATCAGCGGTCCAACCACCACGGCTGATGTTGCCCGGATCTTTCAGCGCATAGAATACTTTAGGTTCAAGCTGTTTGATTTCGATCTGTGCTCCTAGCACGCTTTTCCACATGCCGGCCATAGCCGTTGCCATTTTCACGTCTTTTGAAAAGGTTGGGATGGTGAATGTCAGCTTAAGAGGGTTTGATACACCGTAGCCTGCTTCTTTGATCAAAGCTTGTGCTTGTTGGTTACGTTTAGCTTGATCCCAAGTCGCAAACTCTGGGGTATGAGTCTTAAAGCCATCGGTTTGTGGCGGTACTAGAGTGAACATTGGAATGCCACCATTTTTCGCAATCGCTTTGGTGATGATATTACGGTCGATTGAGTAAGAAAGTGCCTGACGTACACGAAGGTCTTGGGTAGGCCCTTTTTCCGTATTTAGGTAGTAGAATGTTGAGCCAAGTGAAGCGCTGGTGTCAGCCACTTGTTCAGGAAACTTCTTAAGTAACTTGTTCTTTTGCGCGGAAGGAATCGAAAGCGCTTGGTCGATTTCGCCTGCTAGGTAGCGGTTAAGTGCCACGTTAGCATCGCCAATCGGTAGCCAAGTAACTTTCTCTAAGACAACGTTATTCGCATCCCAATACTTGTCGTTTTTCACCATTACCATTTTCTCGTTCACTTTCCAGTTAGATACAGTGAAGGCACCATTGGTGACGATGTTTTCTGGCTGAGTCCATGCGCTACCATGTTTCTCGGTGGTCGCTTGATGGACAGGCGCTAGTACAGGGTGGCTAAGCAGTTTGATGAAGAAAGGAACTGGCTTTTCAAGTGTAACTTCAAAGGTGTGGTCATCAATAGCGCGCACGCCTAAAGAGTCGGCGGAAGCTTCGCCCTTCATAATTTTGTTAGAGTTTTTGATGCCCGGAATAGCGGCAAACCAAGCATAAGGGGAGGCCGTTTCTGGATCGATTAAGCGTTTCCAACTGTAGACGAAATCCTGAGCGGTTAGAGGGTCGCCGTTCGACCATTGTGATTCGCGTAGCTTGAAGGTGTAGACGGTATTGTTGTAATTCGCTTGCCAGCTTTCAGCAATACCAGGAATGGTTTTACCTTGCTTATCTTGAATCGTCAGTCCTTCAAATAGGTCGCGACCTAAGTTGAAGGCTGGCTCTGCAGCTTGCTTCGCTGGGTCAATTGAAGTGACCTCGGCGCCATTGTTAAGTACGATTTCTTGTTTGTCTGCCAGTTGTGTTCCTGCTGGGTAGGGCTTCGCGACGGTATTGCCTGCCATAAATGCCGCAGCAATAGCACTTAATGCGATCAGTTTTTTTGCTTTCATAGCTTCCTCGTTATTTCCTTATAGGACTGACCCTATGGCGAAATAGGAGGGGAGGTTAACGCCATGAACGGTTTGGTATTAACCGACATTTCACCATTAGGGATGAAATGAATGTATATTGTATAAAATGCTCGAACAAACACTATTTAACATGCTTGTAACAAGGTGGCAAAAGCAGAGACCAGTGGTCTTAGTTTTTGAGACTGGATAAAATTTAATCGTATAAATATGTTGAAACCGCTGTGAGATCACAGCGGCGGTTTATCCATTGATTATGTATTACGAAAACGTGCGGAGACTTGCTTGAGGAGCTCACCATTGATTTCTGGTAAGCCATCAGAAAAGAAGATTTGTTGGCCCGAGGTGTTACGAAATAGCACATTGGTTAATTCACCGATGTTGTTTGCATAGTTAGCGGCGTGCATCTCTCCAATCTTTTGATCCACTTCTTGTTCAAGCTTCAGCCTTTGCTCGGGTGTTAACCTAACCCGAGCATGGCAGACCTGAGAAAGGGTGGGATCCGCCATGGATACATGCTCAAATCGGCGTTTAAACAAGGTATCGAGCGCAGTGCCTTCTTCTATAATGAAGCGACGCCCTGAGCGGTAGAAGACTTCATCGCCAAGATTTTCGATGTAACCGAGCACCTCGGCAATGCTGAGGTAAAAGCGCAAACTTGTGTCTGATAGCTGATACTTTTCTGCCACCTCTTCGGGCGTAAGATTACATGAGGTGATTAAGTAGATAAAGTCGAGTAAATAAGGATGCTCGACAAACAGGGCATTTTGCTCACCAGATAAGAACTGCTCATTATCTCGTTGAATTTGAATCGCAATTTCTGACAGTTCTTTTAAGTCCGTATTGAGGTGATTGGTGTAGATGAGGATCTTATCGAGCCCAAGGGAGGGGTTATGCAGATGACGTTTGATTGTCGATAGCGGGATGCTAGTCTTCTCTGACAAGGCGCTGTAGCATAACCCTTTTTCTTTGATTTTAAGGCGAATCGCGGCTAATAAAAACTCAGGACCAATATGCATGCGGACTACTCCATTAGGATGGATCGTTCTGGCGTTTTAACAACAAATCACGAATGGCGGCACCCGCTTCAAGAATATGTTTTTTAAGCATATATTTAGCACCATCGATATCGCGGTTTTGACACATCTCAAGCAGCGCTTGGTGCTCTTTGTCTGCTTTGACTGTTCCTTCGGTGAACAACAACTGCATACGGATGTAACGATCACACTTGGTATTGAGGTTGTAGATAACGTCCATGGTTTCTGGCATTTCAGCAGGAGCATAGAGCGCTTTGTGTAGATCATAGTTGTAGTTGCTCCACTCTTCAACTTCATCACCGCGGCTAACGACATCATCAAAGCGCTCGCGAATGGCGTTGGCTTTGGCAAGGTCTTCATCGGTCATCTTTTGAATCGCGCGTTCCAAAATGTGGCACTCAACCACAGCTCTTAGCTCAAACAACTCATCAATCTTATCTGGAGAGAGCTCGGTAACGGTTGCACCTTTATGAGCTTCAAAGCTTACTAACCCTTGTGCTTCTAGTTGCATTAAGGCTTCGCGAACGGGTATACGGCTAACGTTAAACTCTTTAGCTAGTGCATCTTGGCGCAAAGGCTGACCATTTTTTAACTCTCCTTTGAGAATTTTAGTGCGAATCGCTTCTTCGACTAGTTGGGTTCGAGTTTTAAAAACAGGTTGTGACATCCAAGTCTCCAGTAGTGCTTCTTCAATATTGTATTCAATATACTATTTTATCGGCAAATGTGAATAAACAACGTGCAAGTGTCTTATTTTTTGGGGATAGGCAATAGTTGGTTCTGTCGCAAATTCTGATAAAGACGTGGCAGAGCCATTCTCTAAACGCAATTATCCAGCGAGTGCATAAAGTTCTCGTAGGCGGTCAAAGAGCCACTGTTAATAAGTGATTGGTTGTATTGCTTCCAGCTGGTTTTTTTGTAACGTGGTTTAGGCATGAGGCTACGAGAGATAGTGGGCGTAGCTGATCAGATCGTAGGTTCTGGATTTAGTTCCATTGAATTACGCAACAAAGCCAAGGCAGGGTTAAGGATAGTTTGGTGTCATTTAGGTATACAACTTGATTGTTTGTGGTATTTATTGAGTTATCAATGCTGTTTTTTCCAGTAAAATTTTTTAAGTGCAGAACATTAATACTAGCAGCCTCAATAAGTTGTACTTGAGTAAGAAAAGCGTTGAATTGATTTTAAAAATTTTATGTTGCTTTAAGAATGAAATGTGTTCAGAAGAACGAACGGTAGCTAACTTCGGTTTGCTATTCATTACTCAACATAAGAAGAATTAAAATGAAACGTAGATTACTCACAACATCAGTTATTATGGCATTAAGCTTTAAAGCTTATGCCGTTGGTGCGCCAATACAGCAAAGAGACAACCAATTATTTCCATCACCACAAGAGTTCCACCACGGTGTAGAGCAGGCTTTGCCGGACAATGCACCGACAAAATTTATACCGCAAAACGTAAACCAACCGATTAGTCTATTAGCGGATGATGCGGTTTCAACTTGTACTGCAGATGTGTTTGCCGTGTCAGACAGTACTACACTGATCAATACCATTAAAAAAGAAGGTTCTGTTTGCGTTAACAAACTTTTTTCAGCCGACAGTAGTATTCAAGTGACCGCTTTTTCCTCACACCATATGTACAACGTGGCTAAACATGCTAGCAGCATGGCTCGAAATTATAATGGTGGTGGGGACGCAGAGTTGCAAGCTCTATTCTTATTTATACGCACGGGTTATTACGCGGAGTTTGATAACGATAATGTGTCGTTCGAAAGTTGGGTAACATCCGCGACGAAAGAGGCGGTGGACGAGTTTGTCAATAATGCGTTCTTTTTCCAAAATAATGATGGCCACGGTAAGGTTCTTGCTGAAGTGATTACCACCATGGATAGTGCTGAGTTACAGCACGTTTATTTAGATACGATCACCGAATGGCTAACTCGCTGGAATGCAGATTATGCAGAAAGCTGGGACATGCGTAATGCGGTAAATAAAGTGTTTACCATTCTTTATCGCGGTTTATGGAATGAGCAGTATGTTGAGCTGATCGGTACAAAAACAGCACTGATTGAAGTGTTGGCTAATTTTGCATTGAATGAATCTGCGCTTGGCCGAAAAGATGAATTTATGGCGATTAACGCGGGTCGAGAGCTTGGCCGAATGACAAAATATAAAGGTACTGTCATTGAACCTTTAGTCACGCAAAAACTGAAAACACTTTTCTCCAAGTATCAGATGTTTGGCTATGGTGACGGCGTTTGGTTAGGCGCTGCAGAAACAACCGCTTATAACACAGATTGTGAGCCGTACGGTATTTGCGATCTGAAAAGTAAACTGAAAGATTTGGTACTTTCACAGCAACACACTTGTAGTTCAACGATTCGTATTGTCTCACAAGAAATGACGGCAAAGCAGTATCAATCTGCTTGTGAAAAAATGGGCTATGAAGAAACCTATTTCCATAAAAAATTAGAAACGGGCAACCAGCCAGTTAAAGATGATCATAACACCCAACTGCAAGTGAATGTTTTTAACTCTAGTGATGACTATAAGAAATATGCGGGTTTAATTTTCGGTATTAGCACGGACAATGGTGGGATGTACTTAGAGGGAGACCCATCTAAACAGGGTAATATCCCCAATTTTATTGCCTATGAAGCATCTTATGCAAACGCCGATCATTTTGTATGGAACCTAGAGCACGAATATATTCACTATTTAGATGGTCGTTTTGATATGTATGGCGACTTTAATGCACCGACAGAAAGAACCGTTTGGTGGAGTGAAGGGGTTGCTGAATACATAGCACAAGAAGATGACAACAATCAGGCAGTTGATACGATTAAAGATGGTTCTACTTATACATTGGCGCAAATATTTGAAACAACTTATGATGGATTTGATGTTGATAGAATTTATCGTTGGGGCTATTTAGCGGTTCGCTTTATGTTTGAAGAGCATAAAGGTGAGATCAATAAAATGCTGCTAGAAACGCGTAAAGGTCATTGGTCTGGTTACAAAAGTTTGCTCAATCAATGGTCGTTATCTTATGAAAATCAGTTTGTTCAATGGCAACAGAAGCTAGTAAATGGTGGAGGCGGTGATACCGCTGCCTTTCCTGAAGATTGTTCTGTTGAGGCCAAAGTGGATGGTGGCAATGTAACTGCGGGTGTACCTGTTTGTTTAGCTGATCAGCAAACCGTTTGGTTAGGTATTGGAAAAGTCGATCAGCATCAGTCTATTGCTATCACAACCGCAAACGGTACTGGTAACTTATTGCTAGAATACAGCAATCAAGGCTGGCCAAATGGTTCCAATGTGGATGGGAGCTCAAACAAAGCAGGGAATAATGAGTGTATTTATTTGACCAATCAGAGTGATTACTGGGGGTACATAAAAGTGTCTGGTGAATTTGAGAACGCAGCCTTGGTTGTCGATTTCAATACCGAAGGTTGCCGTAACTAGTTGATGGGGTAATTAGCGTGGTTTAGCTGTTGTTAGAGTAATGACAATCGCTAAATTAATAATGAAAAGCTCTGACATCAAGGTCAGAGCTTTTTCGTTGTACGCCGAGCATGGCGTTGATCTAGGAGGTGAAATTCTTCTACTGGCTCAGTCGAACGAGAACCGTTAGCCTATGCAAGCGTGTTCACTATGAGGTGAAATGTAAAGGAAGAAAATGGCAAAACTTGGTTGTGACGAACAGAAACCTGATAGTAGGTCATTACAACTTGGGCAACCTATCAATAGATAGAATAGCCCAATGCCTCGACGGGAAGTGTGAAACGATAAATCAAGCACGACCAAGGGAAAGAGCAACGCCTTACCTTGGGAGATCTTATTGCTTGTCTCGGTTGAGACTAATGCAGCAGCGATGCAGTGTGATGGGCAATAAGAAGTCAGCAAAAGGCATAGTACCTTAAGGAAGTACAACTTAAGGTAAAGCCTGAACTGAATATATCAAGAATCAGTCACTAGACACTCAATCACGGTGTTTTTCAAGGTAGTTGTCATCATTTGCTTGCTTATTAAGCAGCTTCTCTTTCTGGATTCAGATGAACGTCACCAACAGGCGCGCAGTTCCTGATATCACCAGACCACCGCTCAGGCTTTCGCTGTTTTGCAGCGAACAATACCTCTACACGACGCTTCAAGATCTCTTTATCTTTTCCATTGTGACGCTCTGAAGGCGTGACGTAATTTAGCTTACTGTGCTTGTGCTCGGTGTTGTACCAGAGTACGAAGGCTTCAACCCAACTTCGGCTACTATCGAGACTTTCAAAGCCCTTTGTTGGCCAGTTTGGCATGTACTTAACTGTACGGAACAATGACTCGACATAAGGGTTATCATCACTGACTCTTGGGCGACTATATGACGAGGTAATACCTAACTCTTCCATTTTAGCTTTGAACGTCAACGACTTCATTGGCGCACCATTATCCGAGTGAAGAACCAGCGCTTGATTAAAGCACTGCTCTCGCATCAACGTCCTTTGCAGAAGTTGTGACGCCAGCTCACCGCATTCATGCTCATACACTTCATAACCAACAATTTTTCGACTGTAGATGTCCTCAATGACATACAGGTAATAATGTTGACCTCGAACCTTTGAGGGTAAGTAAGTGATATCCCAAGTATAGACTTGGTTCGAGTCCGTCGCTGTGTAACTGGTTGGCTTCGCTTGCTTCTGTCTGCTCCGCTGACGACCTCGCTTGTGAAGTTGCCCCTGCGTACTCAACACTCGGTAGTAGCTCGACTCAGAGGCGATGTACTCACCTCTATCAAGCAATGTCGGGACGATTTGAGTTGGAGGCAAGCTTGCGAACTCTGAGCGGTTACACACCTCGATTATCGCATCACGCTCTTCCTGCGACAGCTTGTACTTCTCCTTGCTGATACCAGCGACGATATGTTCTCAAGTCGATTTGAACTTCATGGCAAGCTGGCTCTAAACGACATCCACATTGCTTCGCTTCAAGGATAAGAGTCACTATGGTCTGCCTTTCATCGGTTGAGGTTAGTCTTCCTCTGGCTCTTCCCCGTAAAAGGCTCTCAGCTTTTTTCTTAGTACCAAGAGGGCGGCCGTTTCAGCGAGTGCTTTTTCTTTGAGTCGTAAATCTTTCTTCAACTCTTTGATTTCAAGTTTGTCAGCTTTAGCCTGCTTCTTTGCTTCAGCTTCGTGCTCTTTACTCGACTTAAACCCTTGCATACATTCGCTGCGCCAGCTTTGGATTTGCTCTGGAAAAAGACCTTTTTCACGACAATATTGGCTGAGTTCACTTTCTGTCATTGAGTAGGTTTCAGCGACAATGGCTAGTTTAGTTTGAGCAGACCACTGCTCTGATGAAGTGTTACTATTTGGCACGGCGGCTCCTGAACGTCTGAGTTGCTGGCGCCAATGATACAGGGTCGCAGTACTGATTCCTTCCTCTTCCGACACTTCTTTAACTGACATCGAATAGGGAGGTAATAGCTTCTTCAATATAGCTTCTTTTCTTTCTATTGAGATACGAGACACAATTACTCTTTATCGCCCAGACTGGTTAAATTTTAACAGTGACAACTACCCTGCCAGATAGGGGCAGCTCCATCCTGTCGTATAACATTTTGAACTGTACCCAATCTTCGCTAATGCTTAGTTCCCGACCTTTTGCCATTCTCATAAGCCTTTTACACTCTGGAGGTATTGGATTTCCCTCATCCCAACCTGTGATAGTTCTCACAGATTTAAAAGTAAGCGTCTAATTAAGCAGTGAGGCCTTATTCGGCCTCATCTATGTCTAGGTTCCACGGCATAAGATCGGTCAGATCGTCTTGAAGGGATCGCGTTGGTAGCACTTTGAACAAGTGCGCGAAGTAATAATACGGGTTGATGTTATTTGCCCGACACGTCATCACTAAGCTATACAAGCGGGTTACTGCCCAATTGCACACACCAGTTGGCGAGTGTTCCACGGCTTAAGTCGATATCAGAACGCTTTAATATCTCGACTTGGCGATAAAGCGGCAGCGCATCAACATATTTTGCTGTCACAACAGCCGCGAAGGCTTCAGGGCTACCGATGCTTTTCGGGATCATATTGGCAGGTCGAGGCGCGGTGATAATTTTGCTGCTGGTTTGTGTTTTTTCACACTGCCGGCAAGCATATTTAGTGCGTTCATGGCGCACAACGCTGACTTTCTGAGGGATGATTTTTAGCTCTTCCGAGACTTCAGTTCCGCATTCATGCAGTGGCTCATTACAGCATTCACAGTAAGGGGCATTGAGGGAGTGTTGATGTACTTCGCGCTCTAGCTCGGCTGGTAGTGGTTTTCGGCCTTTTTTATGATGCTTAGGGGCTGACTTTGGCAACGCATTTTGCTGTTCGGCTTCGTTGAAAGTGCCTTTGGGCTCTTTTTCGCTTTTGGCCGAGAAGCGTTTGGATTTACTCAAGTTAAGTTGCTCAAGGAGCAACTGCATTTTGTTTTCTAACTCAACGACTTCCTCAGCTTGAGTGTCAACCGTTTTCTGGAGTGCACTGTTCTCTTCCTGAAGCTTAAGCAGCATCGCTTTGAGTTGTTCTACATCATCAGGAAGATCAGTCATGGTAAGGGCTCGTTATCTATCATTTCCACTTAGTCTGACAGCGAAAAAGGATCGTTCAAGCCCAATTTGGGGATCAGTATTCGAGCTCACACTTCTCTACCATATAGAGGTTGATGAGCCTTGGGGTTTTCAAGGTTTAGCCCAGATAATAGCCAGTTAAGTTGTTGCGTAGAGATATGGATATGCCCAACTGCTGTGGGTTTGGGCCACTTAAAGCGGCCTTTTTCTAGTCGGCGGTAATAGAGCCAAAATCCGTTGGTGTCCCAAAAGAGAATTTTGATTTTATCTCGGCCACGATTACAAAAGATGAACCACGCGCTGCTCAATGGATCCATTTCTAGCACATCCGCGACAATAAGAGACAGGCCATCAATCGACTTTCTCATATCGGTGATACCAGAGACGAGATAGACCGCGCCACTGGGGATCATTGCAGCGCCTTAAGCCAAGTTTGAATTTGTACCAGTGGTAATGAGGTTGGCAGTTCCGCTCTAAGTCCATTAGGTAGATGTACAACAACCGCCTCCGAACCTAAAGGTGGACGATCATTTATTACCACTTGATGGGCAACCTGCGCATCATCAGTTTGTTTGAGTTTCTTCAACCAATAATGAAAAGTGGCGTAATTGATGTCGTGCTCTTTGCAAAACTGCGGAAGAGAAAGTCCGCTTTCTTGCTGATTAGAGACAATGGTTGTCCAATGTTGGTGTTTTTCAGATTGAGTCATAGTTCCTCCGTTAGGTTGAAAAAACTATGACAAAGGTAGAGCGGAATTAGAACGTGTGGTTAATTAGACGCTTACGTTTCTGGTACGCAAAAATCAGGAGCTCACGATTGGTTTGGTGGCACGTAATGCGAACCTGTGTCGCCAGACCGTCAGTCGTTATGTCTATCTGTTTGAATGGATCAAGTCTGCTTTATCCGAAAGTAGGCGAAATGAGCCAGAGTATCGTGGTAATTATGCTGTTCATCAGATATCTGCCCCTGTAACGTTAAATTGTGTGGAGTATGAGGTAGGGAAAAAGAAGGCGGTACTTGAGTCGGCTTTTCCTTGAGTCGAATAATAGTGAGTAAAATATCGAGCCAAAATGAGAGCGCTTGGTAAATTCAAGAAGGGAGTTGCGGTTAGGTTACATTTATTGGAGATTCAATAGTCTTCCCCCTCACTTTTTGACCGCTAGCCCCTCTTTTAAAGAAGGGAAATGTTTGATGAGGGTTGAGTCTATATGCCTCTCATTCATGTGATTAATGTCTCATTTCGTGTAAATATGGACTCACCTGTCTTAGTTTGCTGTATATTTATACAGTTACTTAAGGGAGGAGTTGATCTGCTCCAGCCAGACTGGACACTTCATTAAGCGACATTTTGTTGTTCAAAGTTAACTGGGCTTAGATACCCAAGAGCACTGTGCCTTCTCGTTCGATTATAATCAACCTCTATGTACTCGAAGATCGTTTGGCGCATCTGCTCTCTCGTCATAATCGGCTCATATTGGATCGCTTCCACTTTCATAGAATGGAAGAAACTCTCAACACAAGCATTGTCCCAGCAGTTTCCTTTCCTACTCATACTCGAAGATCGTTTGGCGCATCTGCTCTCTCGTCATAATCGGCTCATATTGGATCGCTTCCACTTTCATAGAATGGAAGAAACTCTCAACACAAGCATTGTCCCAGCAGTTTCCTTTCCTACTCATACTTTGCTTGAGATTATAAGCAGTTATGAGATCTCGATAATCCTTTGAGCAGTACTGACTACCTCGATCACTATGAACGATAACCTGCTCGGGGAATCCGCGACGGAACAACGCCATTGATAGCGCATCACAGACCAGCRTAGCCGTCATTCTGGTATCCATAGACCATCCAATTACTTGTCTTGAGTAAAGGTCAATAATTACCGCCAAGTACAGCCAGCCTTCGCTTGTGGCTATATAGGTGATGTCTCCAGCCCATTTTTCATTCGGAGCCGATGCGCTAAAGTTCTGAGCCAACAGGTTTGGAGCAACAGGCATTTGATGCTTGCTGTCCGTAGTGCACTTAAACTTGCGTGCAGCTTTCGGCGTTAAATCTTGACGCTTCATAC
>NZ_JAKEUW010000076.1:0-18429 GCF_022398115.1 Vibrio sp. Isolate22
ATTCGCTAACTCAATGGAAAACTGACTCTGGCTACCACGACCGTTCAATCTCTGAGACGGCAATGTCCCGATATAAAGGACTGACTAGCGGCACATTGAGCTTGAGATGTTATAACGCTCAAGTTGGTGAGGCGTTAGCAAACGTCAAAGCAATGAACAAAGTTCTAGGACTAGGTATGCCTATTAGAAACTAACAGGTAAGTTCCGTAGGATAGATACGTCCTTTAGCTGATTTGATCAACAACGCCGACTGTCTATGGTTGACTCCAAACCCCAAATTGTCTCCCCTTCGAGTACTTTAACCGCACCACTTTGTTGGTTCATCTTGCCAAGAAATAATCAATCTAAGGTTCCATTCTTCCGATAGCGGTCTGATTGAATAGGAATGCAGCACTTTCCTGCAATTTATTTGTGATCTGGGTTGCACGCGTACCGCATACTATCAGATACTGAACAAAACTAACCTTCAGCCACAGTACACAGTTACCCGTAGACTGTTCAGGAAATTCAATGAGTTCAGATAATCAGCCAACCTACTTCTTTTTCGATTACGAAACATGGGGCGTGAGCCCAGCGAAAGATCGTCCAAGTCAGTTCGCCGGCGTTCGTACCGACCAAGATTTCAATATTATTGGTGAGCCATTGGTCATCTACTGCCAACCTCCTGCTGATTACCTTCCTGCACCTGAAGCTGCACTGATTACTCGAATCACTCCACAAAAAGCCATGTCCCAAGGCCTGCCGGAACCAGAGTTCATCGCTAAGATCCATGCTGAACTTGCAAAGCCGAACACCACAAGCCTTGGTTACAACAGTATTCGATTCGATGACGAAGTCACGCGATACACCTGTTACCGTAACTTCATTGATCCGTATGCATGGAGCTGGCAGAACGGTAACTCTCGTTGGGATCTGTTAGATGTGATGCGTGCCGTACACGCCTTGCGTCCTGACGGTATTGTTTGGCCAGAAAACGAAGAAGGTTTCCCAAGCTTTAAACTGGAACATCTATCTGTGGCAAATGGCATTGAACACGAAAACGCGCACGATGCGATGGCCGATGTTATTGCGACGATTGAACTCGCGAAAAAGCTAAAAGCCGCACAACCTAAGATGTTTGATTATCTCTACAACATGCGCCACAAACGTAAGCTGAATGAGCTGGTCGACATCGTAAACATGACACCGTTAATGCACGTTTCAGGTATGTTCGGTCGTGACTGCAATTACACAAGCTGGATTGTTCCTATGGCTTGGCACCCTACCAATCAAAATGCGGTGATTGTTGTCGACCTAGCAAAAGACCCAAGCCCGCTATTGGAACTTGATACTGATGAACTCAGAGAAAGACTTTACACCAAGCGCAGCGACCTAAATGAAGACGAGCTACCAGTGCCAATTAAGCTGGTTCAACTCAATAAGTGCCCTATTCTAGCGCCAGCAAAAACGTTAACCGCTGAAAATGCAGAAACCATTGGTATTGATCGTCAGCAGTGTTTGAAGAACCTCGCGATCCTGCGCGAGCACCCAGAAATTCGTGAAAAATTGATTGGCTTATATTCACAGGAACGTGAGTACGAAAAGAGCGACGATGTAGATACCCAACTTTACGATGGCTTCTTCTCACCGGCGGATAAAACCGCGATGAACATCATCCGTGAGACTGACCCAAATAACTTAGCAGCGTTAGACATCACCTTCAGTGACGAACGCATCAAGCCTTTGTTGTTCCGTTACCGCGCACGTAATTTCCCATGGACGCTAGATGAATCCGAGCAACTTAAGTGGGCAAACCATTGTCGTGAGTTTTACGAAAGCCGCTTAGAAGAGTACATGCTCAACCTAGAGAACCTCGCACACGAACATGAAAGTGACGAGAAGAAAATGGCTATCTTGAAAGCGGTGTATCAATACGTAGAAAAGCTAGCTAGTTAACCCATTATCGAGAGATGTAAAACCTTGAAAGAAAGATTGATCAAACTCGTTTACTGCTTAATCTCCTTCACCTTAATCATAGGTGCTCTCACTGCAGGCAACGCGTTACAACAATACTTAGACACCTCAATCCCAGGCAGTATTTTTGGCATGTTAATTCTGTTCACTGCCATGGTGATTGGTATTGTGCCGGCACACTGGGTACAACCTGGTGCCAGCCTAATTATTCGTTTGATGATTTTATTGTTTGTCCCGATCAGTGTCGGGCTTATGGAGCACTTTGACATGCTGATCGCTAACGCGCTGCCGATTATGGCGAGTGCAGTGGGTGGCACGCTCATTGTATTAGTCTCCTTATCATGGTTCTTAGATCGCTTGCTAGCGAGGGGGAAGTAATCATGTGGATTCTATTAACTATTGTGGTGTTTCTGTTTGCTCGTTGGGTAAGTCAGAAAGTGAACTCCCCGCTATGTAACCCGCTGCTAATAAGCATTGGCATCATCATTCCAATTTTGACGTTCTTTAAAGTCCCGTTCGAGACTTACTACGCAGACAACACTTGGATTACGTACATGCTTCAGCCAGCGGTTGTCGCCCTAGCTTATCCGTTATATGAACAGCTACCTCAAATTCGAGCTAACTGGCGTATCATTACCTTTGCCTGCACGCTAGGTAGTGTGATGTCGATGACAACAGCAGCAATGATTGCCGTCGCTTTCAAAGCCGACCTAAGTTTGATTGCGAGTCTATTGGGCAAATCAGTCACTACCCCTATTGCGATGGAAGTATCAAGCCATCTTGGTGGTGAAGCGGCGATTGCTGCAATACTGGTTCTTATCGTCGGATTATTTGGGGCAATTTTTGCTTACCCTATCTACAATCTAATTGGCATTAAGAGCCCTATTGCCAGGGGTTTAACCATGGGCACGGTTTCTCACGCGCTAGGTACGGCAACTTGCGCTGAAAAGAACCAAGAAGACGCCGCTTTCAGTTCACTGGCGTTAGTGCTTTGTGGCGTTATCACCTCAATAATCGCACCTAGCGTGTTTGGTGCTGTGGTCTGGTTCTATTCCTAGCCTAGACGTAAACAACCAGATTTAGCCCAAGCCTAGCCCTGTAGATATCAGTGTTTGCTTGGGCTTTTTATTGCCATTTATCCAGCTAAAAGCCGGCGATTTTGAGCAATAAGTGCGATATCAGCTGTAAAAATGGTCCTTGCAATCGATTTTAAGTGTGACCTCACTCTAATTATGTAAACCGATGTAACGGAAACAGTACAATAGCGATCGCTGTCACAGAAAATTCCTGAGCATTGCATAAACTTAAAGCCTAAGGTCAATTAAGGATTCAACATGAACAGTCGTATTACCCTGGCGCTGGAAAGTGCTCCATCATCAATGAAAGCGCTTTTAAGTGACATCGTATTAGCAGACAACTTTGACGCGACATTGTCTCCAGAACAGTTCTCTAGCCTGCTTCAAGCAAGTGGTTTAGCGGATAACGAACTACGTATCGCACTACTTCCTTTTGCTGCTGCGTATTCATACGCACCGTTATCTGACTTTTACGTTGGTGCAATCGTTCGTGGTTTGTCTGGTACTTTGTACTTTGGTGCAAACCTTGAAATCGCTGGTGCGCAACTTGGCCAAACCGTACACGCTGAACAATCAGCAATCAGCCACGCTTGGATGAAAGGTGAGCGTGGTATTTCAGACATCACAATTAACTTCAGCCCTTGTGGTCACTGTCGTCAATTTATGAATGAGTTGACTACAGCGAAAGAGCTTAAAGTTCAGCTTCCGCAGCGTGATGAAATGTCGCTACAAGAATACCTACCTGATTCATTTGGACCTTCTGATCTTGGCGTAACAACAGGCTTAATGTCTGAACTCGACCATAAGTACACGACAGAAGAGACGACTCCTATTGTAGTTGAAGCATTAGCCGCGCTTAACCGCAGCCATGCGCCATACACTAAAAATTTAAGTGGTGTGTCGCTCCAGCTAACGACTGGTGAGATCTTTACTGGTGCTTACGCTGAAAACGCAGCATTCAACCCTAGCCTTCCGCCACTACAAGTGGCGTTGATTCAACTAAAACTTGCAGGCTTCGACTTTGAACAAATTGAAAGCGCAGCATTGGTTGAAATCGCCGAAGGTAGCATCAGTCACCTAGCGGATACGCAATCTACATTAGAAGCGATTAATCCCGACATTCCAGTGACTTACTTAGCAATCTAAGTACATCTAATTAACAACCTTTTAAATAAGCAGCCCATTTTTATAGGGCTGCTTTTTTTATGCTTGTAATTAACACCACAACCCACGCAAACGTTTGCTTTTGTCGTTTAAATAAGTATGATCACCCCGTTTTCAATCAATCGTTCAAAAGATCGGAAGGAATTTCTATGTTTGGTACTGCTACTCGTGAAAATGCTACTCGTGTACTTCTATTAGGTTCAGGTGAACTTGGCAAAGAAGTGGCTATCGAGTGCCAACGTTTAGGTTTGGAAGTTATTGCTTGTGACCGTTATGCAGATGCGCCAGCTATGCAAGTCGCGCATCGTAGCCATGTACTGGACATGTTAGATGGCGATGCACTTCAAGCTATTATTGAACTAGAAAAGCCAGATTATGTGGTACCTGAAATTGAAGCTATTGCCACCAGCAAGTTGGTAGAGCTTGAAGCACAAGGCTTGAATGTCGTTCCAACAGCTAACGCAACTAAGCTAACGATGAACCGTGAAGGTATTCGTCGCCTGGCTGCAGAAGAACTCAAGCTAAGCACATCCCCTTACCGCTTTGCAGATACCTTTGAAGACTTCGCTGCCGCGGTTGAATTTGTCGGTATGCCTTGCGTTGTTAAACCAGTAATGAGTTCTTCAGGCAAAGGCCAGAGCGTTATCAAAACCGAAGAAGACATCCAAAAATCGTGGGACTATGCACAAGAAGGTGGTCGCACTGGCGCTGGGCGTGTAATCGTTGAAGGCTTCATCGACTTTGATTATGAGATCACTCTTCTCACTGTTCGTGCAGTCGACGGTGTTCATTTCTGTGCACCTATCGGCCACCGCCAAGAAGACGGCGACTACCGTGAATCATGGCAGCCTCAGGTTATGTCAGACAACGCTCTAAAAGCGGCACAGTACACGGCAGAGCAAGTGGTTAATGCTCTGGGTGGTTATGGTATCTTTGGTGTTGAGTTGTTCGTTAAAGGCGACCATGTGATCTTCAACGAAGTATCCCCTCGCCCACACGATACAGGTTTGGTAACATTGATGTCTCAAGACTCTTCAGAGTTCGCACTGCACGTACGCGCATTTACAGGTATGCCTATCAAATCAATTACTCAGTATGGCCCTTGTGCATCTGCAGTAATCCTTGGCCAAGGCACATCAACAAACATCCGTTTTGAAGGCCTTGCAGAAGCATTAGAGGCACCACAAACACAAGTTCGTCTGTTTGGTAAGCCAGACATCGATGGTCGCCGCCGCCTTGGTGTTGCACTAACACGCCGTAAGAGCACAGAAACCGCGATTGAAGATGCAATCAACAGCGCATCGAAGGTAAAAGTGATTTACTAATCAAATTCTTAGATCTTGAATCTTAACGATCAAAAAGACGGGCCATGTGCCCGTCTTTTCATTAGTGTTATCTCTTCGAAAGTAAACTGAATCTAGACTTCCGATTCAATCAAATACACTTCCTCACTGAATCGAGACAAACCTTTCTTAGCAATCTTAGGGTGCTCATCGTCTGCAATATCTTGGTTCAACAATGTAATCTTGTAACCCGCAAACAACTGTTCGATTTCTAGTTTAGGTACGCTAAACGGGGGGCCTGCCATTTCATCTTGGTCGTAGTCTAGCGTTACAAGTAAGATCTTGCCGCCAGGCTTCAGCAGTTGCTTTAAGCGCTCTACATATTGCACTCGCATTTCAGCAGTCAAAGCGACTAGAGAAGCGCGGTCATAAATAATATCGACAGGCTGAATTGGCGCAGTGAAGTAATCCCCAGTGTAAATACTTAACTCATCAAACTGATAAAGCTCATGTTGACCGTTAATTTGAGTTACGGTTGGCGTGTAAAAATGCTCAGAGAAAAAAGCTCGAACCGCAATCTGGCTCAATTCCACGCCTTGAACGTCTTCATGTTTAGACGCCAGCCAAATCAGATCTTCACTCTTGCCACATAGAGGAACAAAAACACTCTTCTCATAGCTAGGCTCAGTTGCTTTCCAAAACTCAACCAAAAGTGGGTTTACATCTTCAAGGTGGAAACCAATTTGGTTGGCTGCCCATTTATTGTGCCAAAATTCAGGATTATTCATCTTTCGTTCATGTTAAACAGTCATAATGCAAGGGTACAGTATAGAGAAGTAAGAGCAACCTTAGCTTGGCTTAAAGCACCAAATTGGTTTCGAATAAGACCAGAAACTGGCTAGGTTCAAAGTTCTTAAAATTGCGGAACAAACGCTTGGATTATTTGTCTATATGTTCACATTTTAAAGCAATATTAAACGTTAGAGTTGGTTTCTGTCTTAACTAGCCCCATTTAATATGTAGTGAGTTTAGTTAAGCTTTTTTACTCTTATGCGTTACTGGTTACCCCTTTTAACTACACGTTTTTGTAACCTTGTATTTTGGAGTTTGAATGAGTGTATTTCTCCGTACGACGGCCCTGATGCTTCTAGTATTGAGCCGAGCGCCTGCATTCGCAGCAGCACCTGTTTCAACGAGTTCAACTGATCAATCGCGCACAGCGTCTTCGCAAAACCAAGTTTCATCAAACGTATTCCGCCACAGCCTAAGCGGGCTATATGGCATCAAGGCATTCGACTCACGTCCAACTCAGCCTTATACCGACTTCGACATCCTTTACAGCAAAGCTCACCAAGCGCAAGCAGAGCTAGAGACAATCTGTAAAAGTACTGCTCTTCTCACTAATTCAGATGCCCTATTCGCTGGTGTTAAATCTCAAGCTCGCGCTCAAGAGAAAATTGAATTGGAACTGGATGGTGACAACACAAGAATCACCGACCTAGCTCGCGCAACAATCATCGCTAATGATGTAGAAAGCCTAGTTGAAGTGTACGAAGCACTGAGCCGTGAAGCGGACGTAGTAAAAGTGAAAAACAAGTTTAAGTCACCAGCAGATTCTGGCTACCGTGACCTTAACCTTCTGGTTCGCTTACCAAAAACCAATATGATTGCCGAGGTTCAACTGCACTTAAAAGCGATAGCGGATGTGAAAAGTGGTCCTGAACATGAGCTATACGAGATCATTCAAGGTATTGAGCGCCATGCCATTGCTGAAAAGCGCCCAATCAACGACATTGAAGCGGCGCAAATCACTAGCCTGAGACGCCAATCTTTAGAGCTGTACCAACAAGCATGGCAACCATACATTACGACCCATATTAAAGCGGCATAACACCAACCTTACCGCTACTACAAAACAAAAACGAACAAGGGCTGCACTCGCAGCCCTTTTTAATTTCAGTGTATTTCTTGTGAACCACAAGCGAACGCTATTGGTGGTAATACTCCTGAGAGCGTTCATACAAATCCAATGGCTTTAAAGTGCTATAGAAAGCAGCGACATCCTGTAAATCCTTATCAGATAGAGACTTCACGACTGACTGCATATATAAGTCCTGACGTGCATCACTTTTAAAATCACGCAATTGTTTAAGGATGTAGCTGGATTTTTGCCCTTTAATATTTGGGTAAGTCTGCACGAAAGGAATGATCTTATCACCGTGACACTGGCTACATAGGTTGTTAACGAGCTTTTCACCTGCCATCAGGTTCGGTATATAAGGTTCTGTTTTGTCACTTTGTACTGTCAGCTTTGGTGAAACCTTTCCCACCGTTGCAGTGTTGTCGTCAGTGCATGCGGAGAGTGACATCACAGCAGCAGTCGACGCTACACAGAGCAGCGTGAACTTAGTTAGATTCATTATTGCTCTCCCGGCATAGGCGGCATCAGAGCGCTATGAATAGGTTTACGTCGATACTTGTTCATGTCGATACCTTTGTCTTGATAGTAGGTGCTCAGATAGTCCAGTACCGGGTCCCATGTATCAGACAAGTCCCATAGCCCCTGCGTGTCTACCATCCATTGAATCGTTTCACGCCATTGCTCTCGGGTACCACTGTTCTGCGCTACTATAAGACTTGTGTGGCACGCATTACATTGGCCTTTCACTAACTCCCATCCCGGAGCCATGATTAAACCTGAACTCTTATCTACCCCATAGAAAGCCTTTGGGTTATCCGGTACTTCATCGGCATGAACAAGCATTGAGGTTAACAAGCTACAGACCAGCGCCGCCCTCATAATGTCTTTACGATAAGAGCGCTTGTTGTTCTGAGTTGAATTATCACACATGGCTTTCCTCACGAAACTCTTACCGCAACTCTATGGCAACCATTAAACAGATACCCTTTTGGGTTCCATTGTGGTTGAACAACAGGCTGGCTATCACCTTCACTATTCGTGGCCTTCGCCCATATTTCGTAATAACCCGTCATAGGAAATTCAAGATCAAGTTCCCATTGCTGCCATGCGCCTTTGTTAACGGGCTTCTTGAGGTCTGCATCATGCCAAGTTGTACCGTAATCGAAACTGACTTGGAGCTTCTCAACAGTTCTCAGCCCAGCCCATGCATGCCCGCTCACTTTAACCTTTTTACCTAGCGTAAACTCAGTACCGCTTTTAGGAGAGGTGATCAGCGACTTCACAATCATCTCTTCAATGATTCTAAAATCCTTGTTTTCTACTTTTTCACCAGGTGCGATTGGGTGCTTAGGCACTTGATATGCGGGTGCTGCCATTTTATGGCCATCATGCACTTTATTACGAATACTAATACCCGTAGTACACTTTTGAGAGACAGAAGCTGGGCGTCCTCCAAATACCGTTCTCAGTGGGAAACCGTGAAGATATGGAATAGGTTCACCATTCATTTCCCATGCAATCAAAGCGTTGTCAGTCATTGCGGCTTCAATCGGTACACCACGTGAGATGGCCTCACCTTTGCCGCTTAAGTGCTTATCGAAGCCATGGTTGCCCACGTACACCGCGTCATCTTTAATACCACTGTCTTTTAGCACATCACTAAGCAACACACCTGTCCACTGTGCGCAGTACACACCTGCGTTGTTCCACTGATTGCCTTTTGTGCTTGGATAAAAGTTATTGCGGCTGTTGCCACCACACTCCAATACTAGGCTTTGAGTGTGATGCTTAAATTTCGATTTGAGTTCCGCTATTGTGTAAGTTTTACTCTGTTTTACAGACTCCCCTTTCACTTCGAACGTCCAAGTATCCGGGTCCATTTTATTGAAATCTGGCATTAAACCATTCCATCGAACAAATGGAACATTGGCAGGCGTAACAGCGGGCGCAAGCATGCTTTCTGGCGGATAAGCATTCAAAGGGTTGGTATTTAAAACGGTATAATAATCCGGCAAATCTTCTGCTTTTGCCCACGTTAAGGCATTGATATCTAAAGCATCTAAACCTTCAGGACGATTAGCTGCGAACACCCAAGAGACCGGTAACGCAGACGCCGCGGTTGCAGTTAATGCAGCTTTCAGGAACTGTCTTCTATCTAAACTCATTGTTGCGATCCTTTGTGATTCAGTGTGTAAAAGTAAGTGGCAAGCTGCTCAATATCTTGCTCAGACAAAAGCTGGGCAACTTTAGACATGCTCTTATCGGAACGTTGTCCACTCTTAAAGGCCGTGAGCTGTTCAACCAAGTAAGGCTTGTTCTGCCATTTCAGGTTCGGAATAGAAGGAAAAGAAGTGTCTTGAGTACTGCCATGGCAAGCGATGCACATATTGGCAATTTGTTGGTAATCGGCTGCTTGGCCTATCGCGGGAAATAAAAGTAATACCCAAGCTAAAGCGGCTTTTCGCACACATCCTCCTAAGATCTGGATCAAAAAATCAGTTTGATCGGTCATAAAGTGGACGCATTACAGCAAATAGAGCGGTGTATTTAAATTCAATTAGAATTAACTACCGTT
The DNA here is from genome assembly GCF_022398115.1 of Vibrio sp. Isolate22. Lineage (NCBI taxonomy): Bacteria > Pseudomonadati > Pseudomonadota > Gammaproteobacteria > Vibrionales > Vibrionaceae > Vibrio > Vibrio sp. Isolate22. The sequence continues at coordinate 9,973 of NZ_JAKEUW010000076.1, forward strand.
CAGGAGAACTGAACGATGATTAGAAATTATGCGAGATGCGAGATGCGAGATGCGAGATGCGAAAAGATAAAAGAATGAAAACTAGGGACGAGAATAAATACAGTGATACAAGTAAATTACCACCTTCTAAAGAAGGTGGCTTTGTGTGAGCCCCCTAAAAGGGGGCCTTTGTTTAGTCCAACGCCAGTTGCTGCTGCTCCACGCGCTCTTTTTTCTCTTGATGTCTTACATAGCGTCGAATGATTTCTTCATTAACCCCTACGCTATCGACAAAATAGCCCCTTTGCCAAAAGTGGTTACCCCASAGTTTGTTTCTCCTTAAATATGGAAATTTACTAAAGAGTTTTAAAGCTATTTTGCCTTTCAATACACCCATCAACTTGGATATCGATACCTTAGGCGGAACTTTTACTACCAAGTGTACGTGGTCAACTTGAACGTTTAATTCAACGACTTCACATCCAAGTTGATTACAGTAAACGTTTATACATCGATAAACTTCTTTRCCTACATTGTTTTTCAAAATCCTAAATCGATACTTTGGTGTCCACACTATGTGATATTGACATCTCCAAAATACGTGGGAAGCTTGATTATATCTGCTCATGTTATTTGTCCTCTTTGACTTCGCTAAAAATCAAGGGAGCATTTAACATGGGTAGAACTACAGGCAAAGCCAAACTGAATGATAACCACCTACTGAAGTAGGTGGTTTAGGGCTGAAAGTAAATTACCACCTTCTAAAGAAGGTGGCTTTGTGTGAGCCCCCTAAAAGGGGGCCTTTGTTTAGTCCAACGCCAGTTGCTGCTGCTCCACGCGCTCTTTTTTCTCTTGATGTCTTACATAGCGTCGAATGATTTCTTCATTAACCCCTACGCTATCGACAAAATAGCCCCTTTGCCAAAAGTGGTTACCCCAGAGTTTGTTTCTCCTTAAATATGGAAATTTACTAAAGAGTTTTAAAGCTATTTTATACATCGATAAACTTCTTTACCTACATTGTTTTTCAAAATCCTAAATCGATACTTTGGTGTCCACACTATGTGATATTGACATCTCCAAAATACGTGGGAAGCTTGATTATATCTGCTCATGTTATTTGTCCTCTTTGACTTCGCTAAAAATCAAGGGAGCATTTAACATGGGTAGAACTACAGGCAAAGCCAAACTGAATGATAACCACCTACTGAAGTAGGTGGTTTAGGGCTGAAAACAAAAAGACCACGCTAGGCGTGGTCTATTGCTTGGCTACTTCTCGATTTTAATATTTTCAACTCGGGCCTTTAGTTTTTGTCCCGGTCTAAAAGTAACAACACGTCGAGCAGAAATTGGAATGTCTTCACCAGTTTTCGGGTTACGACCAGGTCGCTCGTTCTTCTCGCGAAGATCAAAGTTACCAAAACCAGACAGTTTTACCTGTTCGCCATTTTCAAGCGCTTTACGAACTTCTTCGAAAAACACTTCAACCGTTTCCTTGGCATCCCGCTTGCTGTATCCGAGTGTCTCAAACAGGTTCTCAGCCAAATCGGCCTTCGTGAGTGCCATAAAACTTTCCTCAAAGCTATGTTAATCATTGCTACTATCGCCAGTAGCGCCAAAGCATTTACCCTATTCAATCAATGAGATAAGGTCATTTACAAGGAAAGTGTATGCCAAGCTTCTGATTTTCGCCAACTTTTTTATCTCAACTGTCAGATTATTATTTCAAATCAGAAAGATAACTCGCTCTGAATTTCACATATATGGCTAAAAAACATCTGCCTAACAGTTATCAAATAGAACTATATTCCAATTACTGTTGGTAAATTGGAATTTAAAACTTTACCCGTCTAAATAATAATTTTTGAGACTTTTCTCCTATCCCCAATAAAATCAGCCACTTGATTTGATATCCATCTCAACAGAGGTTATGAAATAATCATTATTAAATATGAGATTTGTATCATTTCAGAATTTAATTCGAATCGGTCAATACTAACACTGATAGTGAACTGACTTTTTCTCTAATTCATCTGTATTCCAATCCTGTCAATCTCCCTCTTTAGTGACGCTCTGCAGCAAAGTACATTTCACAGCGTCAAATTGTTATGTTATAACACCTCAACTCGGAGGGATTTTAGTACTTAGAATGAAAGATATTGAAGCGATCATTAAGCACGTCAAACAAGGATGTAAAGACAATAGAAAACAGTTCACCGCCAAAAGGCTGCTGATACTGCGTGCGTTGGCACATGCCGATAAAGCGCTGTCTGCCTACGAGTTAGTCGACTATTGCAAAGAGCATTTTGATCAACATGTTCAAGCAATGTCGGTCTACCGAGTCTTGGATTTTTTAGAACAACACCACCTAGCACACAAGATTAAGGTATCAAATAAACACATCCTTTGTGATAATGAACATGGCATCCCACAATTTTTGATTTGTTCTAAGTGCGACAAGATAAGTGAACAAACCATCACCCCTTCTATTATTCGCGATCTTAAATCTCACGCGAAACAACAAGGATTCACCGTCACAAGCCCTCAATTAGAGATCAGCTGTGTTTGTGATGAGTGTGCCAAGCCCGAAGTGAGTACACCCTGCTAAGAGTACCTACATCTAATAACTAGATTCCGATCGTATTAGCCTAATTAACAAGGAGAGAGTGAAACGCTATGCCTGCAACGCTCATTAAAAATGCCTACGTGGTCAATGAAGGTACCGTAACCGAGACAGATGTATTAATTGTCGACCAACGAATTGAAAAGGTTGCAAGCAACATACAGCCCAATTCAAATTGTGAAGTCATTGAAGCAAAAGGTTGCTACCTCATCCCGGGGATGATTGACGATCAAGTCCACTTTCGCGAACCCGGCTTAACCCACAAAGGCTCAATCGCAACAGAGTCACGTGCCGCTGTCGCCGGTGGTATTACTAGCTACATGGAAATGCCAAACGTAAACCCTGCCACTACGACCATTGAAGCCTTAGAGAAAAAATTTGATATGGCAGCACAGAGTTCACTGGCTAACTACTCTTTTTACCTAGGTGCAACTGAAGATAACCTAGAGCAAATCAAACAGCTCGATCCGACCAAGCACTGTGGCGTAAAGGTATTTATGGGTGCTTCAACGGGTAACCTGTTGGTTGAAGATCCTCAAGCACTCGATGCTATATTCCGTGATTCTCCCGTCCTAATTGTCACCCATTGTGAAAGCGGGCCTGTTATCGCTAAAAACCAAGAGCAATTAAGAAAAGAGAAAGCAGATTTCACGATTGAAGACCACCCTATCCTGAGAGATGACAGAGCCTGCTATGCCTCTTCTTCTTATGCCGTTGAGCTCGCTAAAAAGCACAATAGCCAGCTTCATGTATTGCATATCACTACAGAGAAAGAGTTAGCACTATTTGATAAAGGGCCAATCGAAGGTAAGCGCATAACCGCTGAAGCGTGTGTTCATCACCTTTGGTTCAGTAATGAAGATTACCCAAGGTTAGGGAACCAAATCAAATGCAACCCAGCCATCAAATTTCCAAGCGATAGAGAAGCACTACTTGCCGGCCTTAGCACCAATCAAATAGACATCATCGCCACAGACCATGCTCCTCACACATGGGAAGAAAAACAAGTTCCTTATGAGCAAGCGCCTGCCGGTTTACCTCTTGTACAACACGCCCTCTTAACTCTGTTTGACCACGTGCATGCCGGAACCATGACCGTAGAGCAAGTCGTAGAGAAAACAGCACATAACCCATCCATTCGTTATGCGATACAAGAGCGCGGTTATATTCGTGAAGGCTACTTCGCAGACTTAGTACTCGTCGACCCACAAGCATCAACATTAGTTGATCAGGAAAACAACCTTTATCAATGTGCTTGGTCTCCATTCACGGGTCACGAATTCTCTTCTCAGATCAAACATACTTGGGTAAATGGCACCAAGGTTTATAACAATGCAGATTCGAGCTTGATCCAAGATACAAATCACTCTCCAGCAATGAGGCTGTCATTCGAGCGCTAGTTCAGCAGTTATTACCATCAATAAAAAGAAATCAATATGTTAAGAAGAAACCCTAATGGTCATATGCCAAACGTATCGGAAACTGCCTTCATTGATCCAACAGCCATTATTTGTGGCAAGGTCATCATTGAAGACAACGTGTTCATCGGTCCTTATGCCGTGATACGTGCCGATGAGGTTAATGAACACGGTGACATGGAAGCCATCGTGATTAAGCGCGACACCAATATTCAAGATGGTGTGGTTATCCATTCAAAAGCTGGTGCTGCAGTAACCATAGGAGAACGCTCCTCTATCGCTCACCGCTCCATTATCCATGGGCCTTGTGAAGTCAGTGACGATGTCTTTATCGGCTTCAACTCTGTCGTTTTCAATGCCGTCATTGGTAAAGGTTGCGTGATTCGTCATAACTGCGTGGTGGACGGACTCGACCTTCCTGAGAATTTTCATGTACCACCGATGACCAACATAGGTTCAGGCTTTGATCTAAACAGCATTTCAAAAGTACCACCAGAATACTCGGCGTTTTCAGAATCGGTTGTCTCTGCCAACCATACTCTTGTTCAAGGCTATAGAAGGATTGCTAATGAACTCTAATAAATCCCCCTTGCTTGGGATTCCGACCAACATTATTACTGGGTTTCTCGGAGTAGGAAAAACCTCTGCGATTCTTAACTTAATGAAGCACAAACCAACCGATGAGAATTGGGCTATTTTGGTGAATGAGTTTGGTGAAATTGGCGTTGATGGAAGTTTATTCGAAGGCAATCAAACCAAACAACAGCAAGTTTTTATTCGCGAAGTACCAGGGGGCTGCATGTGCTGTGCAGCGGGGTTACCGATGCAGATAGCACTCAATCAGTTGCTTTCTGAGGCGAAGCCAGACCGCTTACTGATTGAGCCTACTGGGCTTGGCCACCCTAAAGAAGTGTTAGAAGTATTATCTTCTGAACATTATCGTAAAGTGCTGTCACTGCAAAAGAACATCACCTTGGTAGATGCTCGCAAGCTGTCTGATACTCGTTATGCTGACCACAATACTTTCAACCAACAAATTACCATTGCGGATACGATCGTCGGCAATAAAGTAGACCTTTACAACAAGGGGGATGCAGAAAAGCTTGCCGAGTACGTTGCTCAGATTTGTCACCCTGACACTAAGCTGATCTTTGCTCATCACGGTAAGATCCCATACGAAGAGTTTGATGGAAGCAGTAGTTTTTATCACCACCAAGCTCATGGGCACCATCACCACCATGCTCACAAACAAGATAAGTCACTTGCGTCTGAACTACCGATGCCAGAAAGTGGCATGCTCAAAGCAACCAACCAAGGTGAAGGCTTCGAGAGTATTGGCTGGCGATTTTCAGCTGATAAACTGTTTGACCACCAGCGTTTACGACACTTTCTAGTCGGCTTGAAAGTTGAGCGTATGAAGGCCGTGTTCATTACTCCAAATGGTATCTTTGGCTACAACTTAACAGAGGATGGTTTGACCGAATCAGAACTCGATGAGTGCAGTGAAACCAGAATTGAGGTAATAGGTCAGCGCATAGAGAGTGATCTGGAAAGCCAGCTTCTAGATTGTCTTGTTAACTAAGTTCACTCTATCGATAATTAAAACTAAAGCCCTATGAAATAAGACATTCATAGGGCTTTTTAGACATTGGAGTAAGCATCACTACGTTAGTTTACCGACACCAGTTGCTTCTCTGTCACCTGATGTGCCGCTACTCACCGCTTTTGCAGGTTTAACGATCAAACCAATCCCGATTAAGAACAACACCGATGCCACTACTTGAGCGAGTGACAACACTTCGTCGTACATAAAGTATCCGCTGATTAGCGCGAAGACTGGCACGAGCAAAGTTAACGGTGCGGTTGTGCTTAATGGATATTGGATTAACAACTTGTTCCACACCCAATAGCCAAATAGCGTGGTTGGATAAGCCTGAAACAGCACCGCAATTGTAGTGTTCCAATCCCACTGTTCAATCCCCTGCCAGATGATTTGATCCCCGTGTAACATCACAGCAAACAACACCAACGGCACTGGTGCAAACAACATTCCCCACACATTAAACGCAAACGCCTGCTTAGTTTTGGAAGCCTTAACAATGACGCCCATTAAGGTCCAACTGCACGCTGCAATCATAATCAAGATAACGCCATTAACGGTGACATTCCCTTTCGCCGCCGAGACCAAGACTGCCAGTGCACACAGGGCTAACATTGCACCAATTAACTTACGAACCGACGCACTTTCTTTGAAAACCCATACCCCAACTGCCATTCCAATAAGCACATTGCTTGAAAGCAATACTGAGGAAAGCCCAGATGAGAGGCCTGCTGTGATCGACCATGATGCCATGCCCCAAATACCAACCCCGAACACAAAGCCATAGCTCACGAGATACCGCCACGCGACATTTGGCCTTGCGACAAAGAATATCACTGGTATCACGGCTAGCGAGAAACGCGCGGCCGTTGCCAGCAACGGATGAACATTAGTTACACCCATTTTGATCATCGAGAAATTGAATCCCCAAATTGCCATCACCAATACCGCTAGCAACAAATCATTTCTTTTCATACTGTCCCCCTCCTTTGTTTTGAAAGAGTATCCCTTGAACAACAAAAGCGGTACAGATACAATTTTTGCAACAAAAACCCGTACAGTTAACTTCAGTCATGAGCATTTACAGAAAACTTGCGAATCAGTTTATTAATGAGATTGAAAGTGGGAAAAGACCCGAAGGTGGGCGTATGCCTTCGCTTCGTCAATTAGCTAAGCAACAAGCCGTCAGCATGTCGACTGTAGTCAGCTGTTACCAAGAGTTAGAATCTCAGGGCTGGATTCACTCTCGACCACAAGCTGGGTATTTTGTTTCTCCTCATAAGCCTGCTCACTCCACACCTGAATGGGCACAGTTTGAGAGTAAGGTTTCCAGAGTTAGACAAACTGCATCGACTCACAACGCAATAAATGGGCCTTTAGGGGTTTCTAGCACCACCAATGATGAGCAATCGGTCGTTGAACTAGAACGCAGTTTCCGCCGCTCAATAAAACGCATGGGTAACAGGCTCAACCATTACCCTGATACTCAAGGCGAGCCGATATTACGACAAGCATTGTCCACTCACTTTGCTAAGCTTGATGTGCATTTTTCACCCGACGAACTGGTGATAACCGCTGGCTGTATGTCTGCAATAAAAGCCGCTCTTGAATCATGCACCAAAGAAGGCGATACCATTGCCATTAGCTCACCATGCTTTAATGGCATACTCGAATTACTTGGCAAGATGTCGCGTAAGATCATCGAGATCCCATCTCTAGATGACGGTGTAGACCTACAACAGTTAGAAACACATCTGAAAAGCAAGCGTGTCGATGCCGCTATCTTCTGTACCTCTCATATGAACCCGCAAGGGATCAATATGTCTGCCAGCCAAAAGCAGAAATTGGCGGCATTAGCGAATGAATATCGAGTGCCGATCATCGAAGACGATGTGTATCTAGAACTCTCTTATTCTTCGCACACGCCTCTGCCCGCCAAATACTATGACAAAGATGGTTATGTTTTATGGTGTGGTTCTGTCTCGAAAAGCTTATCACCGAGTTACCGCTTAGGATGGTGCTTACCTGGAAGGTATATTAATGAGTACAAAGCACAGTTTTCTGCTGCAAGCTACGGCGTTGCCCTGCCTACTCAACTCGCTGTCGCTGACTTTATTGAATCTGGTCAATACGCAAAACACGTTCGAAGAAGATGTGCTCAAATCCTCTCTTTACGCCAACAATACCTGAGTTATTTGACTCAAAACCTTCCTGATGGCGTCAAAATAAGCAGCCCACAAGGTGGCATGGTACTTTGGCTACAGATCCCTAACCTCAACCATATCGTGTTTGCTCAAGCGGTTTCTGAGAAGAAGATTGATATTCGGCTTGGGCATCTGTTCAGCACTCTTGATCTCTACAGCAACAGCTTACGCATCAACTTTGGTTATGCGCTAGAGGGAGAGGCCAAACAACAGCTGGATGACTTGATTGAACTTATTTGCCAATGTGTCAACAAATAGCCTTTGACCCAAGCTTTAATCTTTAATTAGCTCATCGTTATTTGGGCTTTGTTGCGTAATTCAATGGAACTAAATCCAGAACCTACGATCTGATCAGCTACCTCCACTCTCTCTCGTAGTCCTATRCCTAAGCCTCGTTACAAAACAACCAACTGGAAGCAATACAACCAATCACTCATTAACCGTGGTTCTCTGACCTTTTGGATTGATGAAGAAGCAATAAGCGGGTGGGCGCAAAGCAAACAGAATAAGCGCGGGAGGCCGCGTCGGTTCAGTGATTTAGCTATCACGACAGCACTCATGGTCAAACGAGTTTTTTCTATGCCATTGAGAGCGCTTCAAGGATTTATCGACTCGATATTTAGGCTAGCCCAT
>NZ_JAKEUW010000077.1:0-18100 GCF_022398115.1 Vibrio sp. Isolate22
CAATGCTTTTCGTTTTGTCTGAGCAGTAGCCGCATGGTTAGTTGGCAAAAATGAATCAGTACCATGAATGGCAAAGACTTGAGCCCAATACCGTATCTGTCTTGAAGAAATTGAATATTGTTTTGCTAAGTAGAGAGATGACGTGCCATCTAAGTATTGCTTAGCAATGATACATTTTAGCTCTCGGCTATATTTGGACATAAAAAGACCCCCAATAATTGGTGTCCAACTATTGGGGGTCAGTTCATACTGTGGCTTTTGTTTATCTCATTGATTCAAGGGGGAGTGAATCAATATCAGGAATTAGGGGGCGCTATGGATAGCTAAGTTTCACCGTAGTGCGATTACTGTCCACCAGAGAGGGCTGACCTCATCATGGTTTTGAACTGCTCTTTTTGTTCTTCAGTCAATACGTTGTAGATGTTGTTCTTAAGACGCATCTCTTGCATCACCATCGACTTTTCAGTCGCTTGAACTGTGTCGATAACCTTTTCCATCTCAGCTTCATCGAACTCAGGCTGAGTCACTAGGGCGATCTGTTTTTTCTTCAACTCAATCGCGCTGTCCATATCAATTTCTGTTCTGCTTGTTTGATAGTCTTGAACAAGAGAGAACACTTCTGCTTGTTGCTCTTCAGTTAGATTCAAAGAGGCAATAACCATTTGTAGCGGGCTGAGTGCTGGCTGTGTTGGTTGTTGTGGTGACGAAGCACTCACAAACGGAGCAGTAACAAGCAAAGCTGAAGCAGTTAATACACAAAGTGACTTTTTCAGTGATTTCATTGAATTTCTCCTGTTGGTGGAAACAAGAGTATAGATAAGTAAGCTGAACTCGATATGAACACGTCGTTCAGTTTAGTTCGTTTGCTAAGCCTAGATGATTGGCTAAAGTGCGTTAGACCTTGGTCTTACAGAAACATCGAACAAAGCTGACTAAAATGATCCGAGTCGCTCACCGTTATATCAAGGAATATACAAATGGAAGTTGGATTGTTCTGGGCAGAGAAGGGAATGTTAGTACTTGGTGCACTGTTTGTCTTAACGAGTGTGATGCAGTATGGAAAACGCAGTAGTGATTGGAAAGGCGTGATCACTATGTTCTATAAACGCATTCCAATGAGTGTCGCAGAATACAAGTGGTATCGCTTAGGGATCGCACTATTGGTGTTTGCGGTGATCATTCGATTCGCACTGCTTATCCTGTGGCCGAGCTACCAGTTATAACACTTCGCAGTTAGTTAAGTTATCGAAACATCATTGCTTTAATGGGCGCTGGTGTTAACAGGCGATATTGAGCTTTAGTAAAAGTAATTATTGGGGCTCTTATTTGACCATTGGCGTCGAGATGCTCATTAACCTTCGTTGTTATAGCCCTTGTAGCATATTGTTTTTGCATGAGAAATCACTAAAATTAATCGCTCACCGGTCTGTCTTATCATTCTTATTAATAATCGACATATAAATCTATTCACCCCGTACCTGATACCATAATGATCTGTTACACTCGTCCGAATTAGCTTTGATTTATCAGTGGTGCATTTATGTCGTTCCCAGTTCTTATATGTGATGATTCTGCGTTAGCACGGAAGCAGATGGCTCGATCACTGCCTAGTTCTCTAAATGCAGATATAACTTTTGCTGTTCATGGGCTTAACGCACTTGAAGAGCTAGCTAAAAACCAGTTTAAACTGATGTTCCTCGACCTGACCATGCCAGAACTCGATGGCTATGGCACATTGGAAGAGATGAAGCGATTAGGCGATACCACGCCAGTTGTCGTGGTTTCTGGTGACATCCAACCTAAAGCGCAACAAAAGGTATTGGACCTTGGCGCGAAAGCGTTTTTGCGAAAGCCAATCGATCAAGAAGCATTAAAAGCAATTCTACGTGAGCATGTTGAGCCGCCTAAACAGCCGCAACTTATTACGCCAGCACCGCTAGAGTTACCGATTCTGCGCAGACGTGACATCTATATGGAAGTTGCGAACGTCGCGATAGGTCGAGCAGCAGATGCATTGGCGCGTCATTTCAATGTATTCGTTCACTTACCGCTACCAAACGTGAATATTTTCGAAGTGAGTGAATTGCACATGGCGCTTCGTGACTTAGCTGACAACGACCAAGTATCGGGTGTTTGCCAAGGCTTCAGTGGAGAAGGCATTGCCGGTGAAGCGCTCGTCTTGTTAAGTGACTCGAGCGTGAGCGACCTTAAAAAGCTCATGAAGGTTCCGACTGAAAGTGAAGAGCTAGAAGAGTTAGAACTGCTGATGGATGTATCTAACATTCTTGTGGGCTCTTTCTTGAATGGGTTAGGGGAGCAATCTGAGGTTCGATTCTTCCAAAGCTCTCCGGTTCTGCTAGGTCAACATATCTCAATTGACTCTGTTATCGAAAACACGAGTGGCTCGTTCAAGAAGACCATGACCTTTGAAGTCAGTTATAACATTGATGGCACCTCTATCCGCTGTGACCTTCTATTTATGTTTGTTGACGAGTCTCTGCCTCTTCTAGACAACAAATTGGCCTACCTAATGGAGGAGTTTTAATATGCTGAATCTTCCTGCTGAATTTGAACAGTTTCACTGGATGGTGGACATGGTTCAAAACGTCGATATGGGGCTGGTGGTCATCAATCGAGATTTTGAGGTGCAAGTGTGGAACGGTTTCATGACGCACCATAGTGGTAAGCAATCGCACGACGCGATTGGTAAGTCGATCTTTGAACTGTTTCCTGAAATCCCAGAAGAGTGGTTTAGGCTTAAAACAAAACCGGTTTATGACTTAGGCTGTCGTAGCTTTATTACGTGGCAACAAAGACCTTATCTGTTTAAGTGCCGCAACGTGAGGCCAGTAACTCAGCAAGCGGACTTTATGTATCAGAACGTCACGCTTAACCCAATGCGTTCTCCAACTGGGCAAGTGACATCATTGTTCTTGTCTATTCAGGACGCGACTGCAGAAGCTTTAATGTCTCAGAAAAAGGCTTAATGTACCTTCAGGTAAAGCTGAATCGCCTCAGAGCCTCAAACTTAGAAGAGTAGTCTGAACACCCATAAAAATGGCCAAGGTTAATCCCCTTGGCCATTTTTGCATCTGATGCTGTAGTAATGAGATCGGATTAAAGAAGGCGTTCTGTGTTCGTTAACTGTAGTCGACTTGTTATTCAGTTCTATCAACAGCGGTTTGTACCCGCTGGAATCTCATCAATAGGCACATCTAACCTGCCATATCTTGTCGATTTCATTCCGCTCATCCAAGTTTCGGACGTACTAATCGAGCTTGCCTTTATACTTTATAAATTTTAGAGGTAATGAAAGAGGGCTGAGATTGGATCGCGAAGTGAAAAAAGTCAGAAAAAAATGAAATTATTTAAGAAAAAATGCATTTTTTGATTAAAGAAAAGTGTGATTTTTATGTGATTAAAGGGCACTTTTTTCACAAATTTGCCTTATCGACGATTTTTTCGACGAATTTGAAAGGAAAACGTTTGCGCAATAAACCGACAGCGTTTGCGCGAATGTGTTGTTAAGTTATTAATTACTAAGAATTTAGTTGGAAACTAGGGGCGGGGAGCTTTTACCAGATATGGAATCTTTGAGAGGATAGCACAAAAAAAAATGAAATATCAGACTTGCTGTTAGTAAATCACAGCCTATAATGCTGAAAACCGGAGCGTCTGCCAACGCTCCGGTTTTTTTGTGTCCGAAACTCAGTAAAGCGTCTGCCAACGCTTACCGAAAACGCACGACACGTAATATGATTACAGGACAAATTATCATGCGTATCGAACAAGAACTTAAGTTAGGCTTCAAAGATGTATTATTCCGCCCAAAGCGTTCTACTCTTAAAAGTCGTTCTCAAGTTGAATTAACCCGCGAGTTTACATTCAAGCATAGCGGTCGTCAATGGTCTGGTGTACCAGTAATCGCAGCGAACATGGATTCGGTAGCAAGTTTCGAAATGGCAGCGGCTCTAGCAGAGCACGGTGTAATGACTGCAGTACACAAGCACTACACAGTAGAGCAGTGGGCTGAGTTCGCAAAAACAGCAGACAAGAAAACGCTGAATAACGTATTTGTATCAACAGGTACTTCTGAAGCCGAGTTTGAGAAGACTAAGCAAATCATGGCGCTTAGCGAAGATTTCGTATTTATCTGTATTGATATCGCTAACGGCTACTCAGAGCACCTAGTTGAGTACGTACAAAAAGTACGTGCAGAGTTCCCAGACAAAGTAATCTCTGCTGGTAACGTTGTAACAGGTGATATGGTTGAAGAGCTAATCCTAGCTGGTGCAGACATCGTTAAAGTTGGTATCGGCCCTGGTTCAGTTTGTACTACACGTGTTAAAACTGGTGTAGGTTACCCTCAACTTTCTGCAATCATCGAGTGTGGCGATGCTGCTCACGGCCTTGGTGGCATGATCATCGGTGACGGTGGCTGTTCATGTGCTGGTGACGTATCTAAAGCGTTCGGCGGCGGTGCTGACTTCGTAATGCTAGGCGGTATGCTAGCAGGTCACGAAGAGTCAGGCGGTGAAGTTGTTGAGAAAGACGGCAAGCAGTTCATGAAGTTCTACGGCATGTCTTCACAGTCAGCTATGGACAAGCACTCAGGTGGCGTTGCTAAGTACCGTGCTGCGGAAGGTAAAACTGTACTTCTTCCGTTCCGTGGTTCAGTTCACAACACAATTTCTGACATCCTTGGTGGTGTACGTTCAACTTGTACATACGTAGGCGCAGCGAAGCTTAAAGAGCTAACTAAGCGTACTACTTTCATCCGTGTACAAGAGCAAGAGAACAACGTATTCGGTAAAGAGTAATCTGAACGAATTCGAATAGTTTGAAAATCAAGAGCCGCTTTTAAGCGGCTCTTTTTCTACCTGAAATTTGGCAAGTGGCGACAGGTTTGATAGAGGATTACGTAGCATTACTAAAGATAGGTGATAAGGTGTAAAGTCTGTATCGTAAAGAGGGGTCCAAAGCCGTACTTGTAACGCGGCTTTTGGTTGCACGGTTAATTCGCTAAAACTCAATCAAATATATGAACTTAGATTACTAATCGTTAAACAACATAGCGACAACTTGTGATTGATAGGCTTGTGAGAATAAATGGTGGTCAGTTTTGTTCCTAGTTGAAGAATAGAATAATGGCGCAGCTACCAAGCCAATTAAAGCCGTGAAGAAAGTAGTGGAGTCATACTTTTTTAAACTCGAATCTAGTTTCTTTGCTTTGTTGAACAACGTAATCATAGATACGTGAACACTCTTCAATTCTTCATAAACCATCAACTCTCTCTCATTTGGAGTCTTTCTCGGCACGCCAACGAGTCTGATTATTTGAGAGTTTTCAGTTAGTGTTTTCACTAATGTTTTGATGATGTACTTAAATGCTATTGCTGGTGTTGTTCGTGATGCTTCTATACGGAGAAAGGCGAGCTCTAGCTGGCTTTTGTAGAGAGCAAGTGAAGGCTGTATTATTGTCATCCATATGTCTGATTTACTTCCAAAGTGATGTCGTATGGTATTGGGTGTCACATTTGATAGCTTTGCGATTTCTCTAATTGAAGTGTTGTCATAGCCTTTCTCAGAAAATAAAGAATAGGCATTGTTAACAATTAGTGCTCTGGTTTGAAAGGATTCTTCACTCGATCTACGTCCCATCGCTTTAGATTTAGTCATTAATGTAAACCTCTTTAAAATTAACTGAATAGACCATTGAATAATGGAGTGCTAATAGGCATAGCCCGGGTAACTGATTACCTCGGGCGTATGTTAATTTATGTAAATGCGTCGCTTGTTGTTAAGCGGCCATTGGTTTGTGTACGTAGCTTCTGCGCTCAAGTAGGAAGCTTTCAAGGTGAGCGTATGAGTCAAAATTACGGTGTGAAGGATAAGCCATGTTGCCTTCTTTAATGACGTTACGTGCTATTTGAGAAACATGCTTTTCTTCAAGCATGTTAAATTGCGAGTCAATGTCTAGTGTTTGGTTTAACTCAAATACAGCGTCAACCACAGCTTGTGCTTTTTCTGATTGAGTTGTTCCTTTTAAGCCTAAAGCATCTGCAATAATCGCAAGGCGGTGTGTCGCTTTTGGCAGTGCAAATTGAAGTACGTGTGGTAGGGCAATCGCACAACCTAAGCCATGTGGAACTTTGTAAAACGCACCTAACTGGTGGGAGATGCCATGGGCCCAACCAAGCAGAGTCTTAGAGAATGCTTTACCAGCGTCGAATGAAGCTAATGCCATTTCACTTCTTGCTTCATCATCTTCAGTACCATTTTTGTAGGCACGAGGCAAAAACTCGAAAATACGCTGAATACTTTTTAGGTTCATTTCATCCGTTTGTTTTGTCGCATAGGTACTCATGAATGATTCCATCGCATGTGTTAGCGCGTCCATACCCGTAGCTGCAGTAATATGAGGAGGCAATGCCATTGTCAGTCTTGAATCGAAAACTGCTAAATCAGGTACGATCCCGTAACTTACCAACGCATTCTTTTGGTTAGTTTTTTCATCAGTTACAACCGTTACTGTTGTTGCTTCAGAGCCTGTTCCTGCTGTAGTCGGAATGGCAACAAAGTAAGCGCCTTTGCGACGTAACTGAAGCATACTCATTAAGCCGTGAGTGATCTTACGAGGATCTAAGTTGTGTTTAGCACAACCGTTGATCATCTTCGTGCCATCAATTGAACTACCGCCACCAATTGCGATAGCACAGTCGTAGTTGTGTTTGTGACATGCAGCTATGCCTTTTTCTACGATGGCATACGAAGGGTCTGGCTGAATCTCGTTGAAAACTTTGTAATCAATGTCTCTTTTCTCGAGTGCATCAATAAGCAATTGGAATGATGGAAGCGTACAAAAAAAGCTGTCTGTGAAAATCACAGGGCGTTGAATCCCTTTGCTTTTCAAATGCTCCGCAAGTGTATCAAGTGATTTCTCACCATTTAAAACATTTGGTACCGGGACGGGCATGCGAGGGAAAGCTGTGCTTGCAAGTGCATGGTATGTGTTTACGAAAAATCGTTCAGTTTTATATAGCATCGAAGTTACCTACTGTAAGTTAAAATTTGGAGTAAAGTTTCTATTCCCTTGAGCAAGTTCCATCATCCTCTTTACTGTATACATTTACCTTACACCAATACAAACCGGTCGGTCTAGTATTTTCTATGTGTTTTTTAAAAAATTTATTTATGTCGGTTATTCGCATTTAATAAATCATCTGTCAAAAGTGGGAGTTCAGAACACTAATTTGTTGAAAATAAGACAATTAATTTATTCATCACTAATGAATGAGCGCTATATCTAACATTCCTCGGACAAATTTATCTTTAAAAGCACTAGACCGACCGGTTTGTTTTGTATTATTGTGTAATCAACCCAATGAGAAAGGTATAGAAAATGAACAGCATTACTTCACTTAACGAAATGAAGCATCACTATAAGAATATGAAAGACGCGTACAATTCGGATCCAATGCCGAGCTTAGACGCCCGTGTCACAAAGCTTAATATGTTAAGAAAGGCATTGATTGATTTCAGTGACCGTATATGTGACGCGATGAACCAAGACTATGGTCAACGTAGTGTACAAGACACACTGATTGCAGATGTGCTTCCGTGTGTTGCGAATATTGATTACAGCATTGAGCATATCAGTGAGTGGATGGCACCATCTTTGCGTAGTGCGGGAGCATTGCTTTCGTTGTCTCAAGTCGAAGTGGTGTATCAACCGAAAGGTGTCGTTGGTATTGTCACTCCATGGAATTTCCCTGTTATGTTATCTGTCGGCCCGCTTATTTCTGCAATCACTGCAGGTAATCGAGCAATGATTAAAATGAGTGAATTCACACCAAATACGAACCAAGTGTTGAGTGAAATGCTGTCTACTCTCTTTAATCACGACGAAGTGGTTGTTGTAGAAGGGGAAGCTGGTTTATCAGCAGAATTTACAGCATTGCCTTTTGACCACCTATTGTTTACGGGTTCTACAGCCGTAGGGCGTTTAGTTATGAAGGCAGCTTCTGCAAACCTAACGCCTTTAACACTTGAACTCGGTGGTAAGTCACCAGTGATCGTTGCTGATGATGTATCGATGGAGCTAGCAGTAGAGCGAATTATTTACGGTAAGAGCCTTAACAATGGTCAGGTTTGCGTTGCTCCTGATTATGTAATGGTTCCGGAAGGTAAGAAAGAAGCATTCATTTTAGAATATAAGCGTCAATATCAAGCTTTATTCCCTAAAGGTATTCACTCAGAAAATCTTACTTCAGTCGCGAATTCCCGTCAGTATGATCGCGTCATTTCTCTGCTTAATACTGAAATTGGAAAAGGCACACGAGTAGAGCCTTGTCACGTAGATAGCATCGATGAAAACGAGCATCGACTAGTGACTCATCTAGTGGTTGAACCGTCACTTGAATCTAACATTATGGATGAAGAAATCTTCGGTCCATTACTTCCAATTGTTGGGTATAAACAAATCGATGAAGCGATTGAGTTGATCAATAGTAAGCCGAGACCGTTAGCACTGTACCTAATGACATTCGATGAAGCACTACAAAAGCGAATCAAACACACTATCCACTCTGGCGGTATGTGTATTAATGATTGTGTATTCCACTTAGCTGTCGATGATGCGCCATTTGGTGGCATTGGCGAGTCAGGCAAGGGTAATTACCATGGCAAAGAAGGCTTTATTACCTTCTCACATGCTAAGACTGTCATGACAAGTGGTCATGATCATCAAATTAAACATTTGTTCTCAGCGGAAGACAACGAATTCAAGTTAGCAGTATTAGCCATGCTTGGTAAGTAGGCGCTAAACGTTAATCCAATAGTGGGAGAAAGACAGATGTTAGAACGCTTTTTTGAAAAAACAATTCGTGGTTATTTATTGATTACGGGTCTCCTGACGGCAAGTGCGTTTGCGACGTTTCTTGCACCCGAGTGGAGTATGGTCAATCTATTTTCTTACGACCAGCAAATGATGGTGAACAAAGAGTATTTGCAAGCCACTTATCAACACTGGGGAGTCATGGTTGGATGTATCGGCGTTTTGCTCATGGTCTCCGCTTACATCAAGCCTTTGCGAACTTCGACCATGATTTACAGTGGTTTTGAAAAAGCAATGTTCGTTGGTCTATTTCTCTATAACGTACACGTTAATGATTACGAGTGGTTCTTAGGTTGGAGTGGTGTGTTTGCTTTAGATGGCTTTGTTACCGGCTATTCGCTTCTCTACGTTTACTACTACTTAACCCGTGATAAGAGCAAGACACCGGCGCACTTACGCTAACTCAAATTCATTCGCCTACAACTTTCTAAATTAACGCGACTGCACATTCTCTATGTGATTCATGTACTAGCAAATTGTAACTATTATCTAGACCAACTGGTCAGTTTAGATGTGTTGGTCGCTACTTTTACCAGAGGTAACCAAGATGGAAATACCTAACCTCAGTTTTGATCTAAATACTGTCCATTCTTAGATTTAGGGAAGAGCTTGTCAATGGACTGACATTTACCAAATGATTTATAAGCTATTGACTAAATGAAGGTTAATTAAAATGAAAAAAGAAAATATTTTTCTACTCGTTGCATCTCTTGGGATCTTTCCTGTCGCGTTAACTTACGGGCTGTTTCAAGAGTTGTTTTTTGGCATCGATGTTAACAGCATCGAAATGACCAACATTTTCCGAGCAACCATGGGCCTCTACATGGCGATGGGTGGATTTTGGTTGGTTGCAGCGTTCAATAACAAATACACGTTATCCGCTCTGCATAGCTTGATCGTCTTTATGAGTGGTTTAGCTGTTGCAAGAGTTGTGAGTATGCTTGTGGATGGCACACCAAATGTCGTTTTGATTGGATACACGGTTATCGAGGCTGTGATTGCTTTCTCAGGTTATACAGTGCTTAAAGGTTCAGCACACTCGACTTCTCAACAGAAAGTTAAAGTTGGAGCGTACTCATGAACACTAAAATCGTTATTTCTTTGGGTTTAGTTGCCCCTTTTGTCGCCTTTTCTTCACTAGGTGCTGCGTCAACAGAAGCGACAACAGAGCCAAATCAACCTAACATTCTGCTAATTGTTGGTGATGATATCGGAATGGGTGATCTTCAACCATTTGGGTCTGAGATTAACACTCCAACGCTCAATTCACTCGCAGAAGAGGGTATTCGCTTTAATAACTTTCACGCGTCTCCGGTTTCGTCGGTAACACGAGGTCAACTCTTTACTGGTGCCAATAGCATTGAAGTTGGTTTAGGGTCGTTCGACTACTCAATCTACCCACCTTCAAAAGGCAAAAAAGGTTACGAGGGTTACCTAACTCGTGATGCCGTTACCATCACTGAATTGCTAAGAGACAGTGGTTACAACACTTATCACGCAGGTAAATGGCATTTGGGTTCTGGTGATGGTCACGGTAATCCACCACAAGATTGGGGTTTCGACCAAACTTATGGCGTCTATTCTGGTGGTTCAGCACACTGGGATGACACCGATATGTACCCATCGGTAAAAGTTGCTGAACAAGCATTGGCCGAAGGTAAGCAACCACCAGTGACTAAACAGAAATTTTTTGAAAATGGTCAGCAAGTTGAGCGTGTCAAAGGCATTTATTCTGATGACCTTTATACAGGGAAAATGATTGAATACATTGAAGAGGGCAAGGACTCCGGCAAACCTTTCTTTGGTTACTTAGCCCTAACTACAGCACACTTCCCACTTCAAGCGCCAGCAGCACTGATCGATAAGTACGCGGAGGTGTATGAGAGTTTGGGATATGAAGGTCTCAAAAAACAACGTTACGAGCAGATGATCGAAGCGGGCGTTTACCAGAAAAATACGCCTTATCCAGCAGACAACCCAATCACCAAAAAATGGGATGATTTAACGAATGCTGAGAAGAAAACTCAAGCACGATTAATGGCGACATACGCTGCGATGATTGAAGCGCAGGATTTCTATATTGGCCGAGTATTGGATTACCTCAGAGAAACGGGTGAGCTTGAGAATACATTAGTGATCTATATGCCTGATAACGGCCCTGAAGGCTCAGATGCAATGGGACCACTGGCCAACAGCTTGTGGAAAAACTGGACAGAAGACCACTTCGATATGTCTGACGAAGCGATTGGTACATCACGTTCAAGCCGTCAGCTAGGTATTGAATGGGCAAACGCATCAACAGGTCCACTACAGTGGTGGAAATGGTTTGTTTCGGAAGGTGGCGTGAGAGTTCCGCTTATAGTGAGTCCACCGGAAGGTACAGGGTTTAATCAGCAAGGTGCAATGTCTAACACAACATTGAGCGTTAAAGACCTACCGATGACCATACTTGATTATGCAGGTGTCGCTCATCCTGGCTCTGAATATAATGAGCGTCAAGTCGCTTTGCCTTCGGGCAAATCTATGGTGCCTTTCTTGTCTGGTCAATCAGATACAGTACGATCTGAAGACGATTGGTTTGCATTCGAGTTGTTTGGGAACGGCTTTGTTATTCAAGGTGACTACAAGTTAATGAAGCTTCGTACCGGTATGTATGGTGACGGTGAGTGGCATTTGTATAACATTAAAGAAGACCCGGCTGAAGCTGTGCCAGTCGAAGATAAACATCCTGAGATTTATCAAGATATGATGGCCACTTACGAGCAATATAAGAAAGACCATAACATTGTTGATGTTGCTGAAGATTGGAACCCGTGGTTAGGCGCGGCAGGTCATACCATGTCGCATTAATAATACAGAAATAACGACGTTAAGTTGGCTTATAGCCCCTGATTTTTCTTAGGGGCTTTATTATTTGGTAGTTAATATGTAGACCGGTCGGTTTGTTTTGTGTATTATGCTCTCAACACCTCGAAATATACGACGGAATTAGATAGAGAAGGAAACTCTTCAATGTTTGGGAGCGACTATGAAAACTATCTCAGCGCCACAGTTTAATGGCAAAGCACACAGCAAAATTCAAGCATTAGCCAAACCCATCGGGGCGGTGTGCAATATCGATTGCACCTATTGCTACTATTTGGGTAAGCAAGGTTTGTTGGACTATTCATCACGCGCTTCCGTTTCTATGGATAAAGTTGCTCTTGAACGTTATGTAAAACAGTATATTGAGGCTCAGAACACCGCCGAAATCATTTTTTCATGGCATGGAGGTGAACCAACATTGTTAGGGGTTGAGTACTTTGAATACGTTGTCGAGTTACAGGCAAAGTATTGCCCTGAAGTCTCTACTATCACAAACGACATTCAAACAAATGGAACCCTGTTGAACGAGCAGTGGTGTAAATTCTTTAAGAAACATGATTTTGTGGTGGGAGTGAGTATTGATGGACCAGAACACATCCATAACCACTACCGCATGAACCGAGCTGGAAGAGGCACGTTTGAAAAAACGATGCGGGTTATCGAGCTACTTAAAAAACACAAGGTTCAGTTTGCAACGCTAACTTGTGTTAACGATGTGAGCAGTAGAAAACCTATAGAAGTGTATCGGTTTTTGCGTGACGAGGTGCAGCCGTCGCAAATTCAATTCATTCCTGTTGTTGATAAATTATCTGCCTCAACAAATAGCCAGTGGCACAGCTACGGCGACTTAGCGATTATTCCTGTCAAAGGGTTGGTCGAACCTTGGAGCGTATCAGCAAAAGGGTGGGGACATTTTTTATCAACCATTTTTGATGAGTGGCTTAAGCATGATTTTGGCCGCGTGTTCATCCCTTATTTCGATAACTTTTTTGGAGTTTGGATGGGTCATCAAAGCAGTATGTGTACTTTGAGTGAGATTTGCGGAAAAGGGTTAGCCGTTGAACCTAACGGAGATGTGTATTCTTGTGACCACTATGTTTTTGATGAGTTTTTACTGGGAAACATTGAGCAAAAACCACTGGGCTCTCTTGCACTCTCCTTTAAACAGCAACAATTCGGTTTTGCAAAAACTAAGTCATTACCGACACAATGTCGTGAGTGTAATTATCGTTTTGCATGTCATGGCGAATGTCCAAAGAATCGAATACTAACGACCGATAGTGGTGAAGTAGGCCTTAACTACCTGTGTTCAGGCTGGATGGATTTCTTTACCCATATTGACCCCATTATTACCGATATACTGAAACGTAATGGTAAGCCAGTGAGAGGGAGCAAAGCATGACATTAGCATTTGAAACGTATTTGGCTGTCGGTTTATCGATGGCTCTTCTCAGTCTTTGGAAGACGTATTCAGGACCTGCGATTGCCGCTTTCCTATCATATTCCTACCCGGAAATGTTGGTGTTCAACCTTATCCCCGCCATGATTGCTGCGTTTGCTGGCTGGCAAATTGCTCCAGTGTATTCAAGTCTGTTCAAGAAACGAAAAGAAGTAGTGTTTAAACCTAAGCTAAGAAAATTCATGAAAAAATGGAATCAGTATGGTCAATTGTCGATGGCGATCTTAGCACCAGTATTGGTTGGAATCCCGAGCTACACATTTGTCTCAAAACGATTGAATCAAAGTGTAGTGAGAACATTTGGTTTGCTTTTGCTTTCTATCTTGGGTTGGAGCACCCTAGCTTATAGCGCTTTTGCTTTCCTCGATATCGGTCAATACGTGGGGATCGAAACTATAATTCCTTCCCCTATTCTTGAAGCCGTTAAACAGCAATAGTATTTGTGATCCCAAACTGAAAAATAAAAAGCTCATCGAATGATGAGCTTTTTATTATGTACGGTTTACCAATTGATAGAAGATCTACACTCGTTAGTGTGTGAGTTTGAGTGTCTCTTTCATGGCGTTATCTAGCAAAGAACGGTCTTTCTGCATAGCAGCTAATAGGGTGCTTCCTAGCCACAAGCCATAGAGTGTTCTCGCCGTGTCATAGCCATCAACCATATTGAAGTTTCCGTTCTCTACACCTTCTTTAAAAAAGTGTCCCATGCGAGCAATGATCTTCTCTGCACCGTCATTAAGTACTTGTTGCATTTGGTTTGATGTACCAGACACTTCACCAGACAGTTTAACGACCAAGCATTTAATTTGAAAATCTGACGTCAGTTTCTCTGAACACCAATAGTCAAAGTATGCTTTCACACGTTCTTGATAAGAAAGTGAGGTATTCATTAAGAAGCTATCTAATGTTTCTAGGTGATCGTCAAAGTAATTCGCCAATAGCACGGCTCCAAAGTCTTCTTTCGATTTGAAATGGTGATAAAACGAGCCTTTTGTCGCTTCAGCACCATTAATAATCTTCATTAGCCCTAGGCCTGCAAAGCCTTGTTCACTGATAAGGTCAAAACCTACATCTAAAAGTTTTTGCTTTAAGTCTTTCATATGCTTGCTCGGTATTAAAATGAATAGGGTAATTATACTCCGACTATACCGACCGTCCAGTCTAACTCTGACAAACTTGACAATAACCTGACTAGACCGGTTGGTATGTTTGATCTATTATACATCTGCGGTCGAGACAACGTAAGTTTTAAACATAGATAAACGGTGGATTTGATATGAACAGAACAATCATTATTGCTGGAGCAAGTGGCTTAGTCGGGCGAGAAACCTTGAGCGCTTTATTGGACAGTGAGAACTTCGGAACCGTCTACGCTTTGTCTCGACGTGAGGTTAACAAAGAACATCATAAGTTGAAGCAGATCATCGACAGTAACCTAAATGTTCCCGCGATTGCTCTTGATTCTGTTTTTCCTGAGGTTGGAGTGATTGCTTTAGGTAGCACTATTAAAAAAGCAGGAACGAAAGAGAAGCTACGTGCTATCGACGTCGAGCTCGTAGCATCTACTGCAGAAAATATGAAATATCTTGGTGTGAAGCACTTGATTGTTGTGTCGTGTCTTGGTGCTGATAGCAATGCTCGTTCTCACTACCTTCGTTGTAAAGGGGAGATGGAAGAACAAGTCGAATTGCTTAACTTTGAGAAGACGACTTTCTTACACCCTGGACCACTAGCTGGCAATCGTCAGGAAAATAGACCTGATGAAAAATTACTTCAAGGCGCCCTTAAAGTATTTAGACCATTGATGTTGGGGAGTTTGAAAAAATACTTACCTATCCAAGCTGCAAGTATCGCGAAAAGCATTGTTGTGCATTCGACATTCCCGACTCCGAGCAAGGTGGAGAGGTTAGATTCAATCGATATGATGAAGCTTGCTTCTTAATGCCATTATCCGAGATCGATATTCGCCCATGTATAGCCTGAATTTAGGAAGTGATACTAATGAGATACAAGATTACATTTTTATTGATAGCTTTGATGTTGGTAAAAGAAACGTTTGCAGAAGAGCCAGCAACTGGCCCTTTGCATAAGCAATACGACTCGTGGTCATACGATAACTATCATGTGGTAAAAAACAATACTAGAACGTTATGGTTTGTTGATTATTACGATATTAGTCATCGACAAAATGAACTAGGTGATTCTGCACTAATATTGACATTTATACCTGAGAAACTAACGCAAGAGAAAGTAAGAACAGCAACCATTGAAGCATTAGAAGATTCGAACCCAGGGATCAATATTAATGATACTAGCATTCAAAAATTAGTGAATAGCTTGTCAGTATCACTAGTAGAGAAAGATGTGATCGCCATTATTTACAATGGGAAAACCATGCAGGTTCAACACAATGATAACGTTATTTATCAGGCTCAATCAACGTCTAAACAGAGTATGGCATTGAGTAACATTTGGCTTGGTGAGAACCCGGTTGATGATTTGTTATAAAAAGGGGGCAATTTGGGGAAAACACCTCATTCTCATGGCTTTAATACTACAACCCTTCAAGGCAATGAGTGGGGAGAATACGATGAACAGCATTGATCAAAAAGAGTACCAAACCTTCTCGAAAGGGCTGAAGTATGAATTGCTATTTCGAAACTTAGGTAAGCAGGTGTTTTCTGAATTAAAGAACAACCCTCCAGGTAGCATGACCGCCGATAGTTTGGACCTTTTGAGTAAAATGGAGCATCACAATACCAAGGTGATGAATCCGGTTCGACGACAATTTAATGTTGATAGCTCTATTGGCTGTAAAGATAAAATATTTGCAAAAACGGTAACATTTTCATTGAAAATGATGCCATATCTAGGGTCACGATACTTAGAAGGAAGTGCTGAACGATTCGTTAATCAGCTGGAAGAGATTCAAGCTTCTAGCCCTAGCGGTTTTGAAGAGGAAATGAACTATATGGTTGAACATGAAAAAGCACTTTATGGATATTTAGTCCATTTAAACAAGGGTGAATTAATACAAGCACATTCTGTGCTCAAAGAATTTGTCTTAGACTATAATATTCAATAGGTTAATCACCATTTTATTCTGTTCTGTTTTTACTTGTGAGATCTAAAAGAGGTCATATATGAAAAAATTATCTTTAATTGCTTTATTTGTTCTTCCTATTCTGGGGTGCGAAACAACAGTTGACCCTATTGCTCATCAAAACAAACTGAATTCCGTAGACGAAAGTGTTTTGATTGTTGATGGTAATGCTGAAAAGCTAGGATTGGATAAAATTCTTACTATTGATCACTCTCGACTTGCTGATCAAGCCGGTGAGTATTTAGCACCAAGTCGAGTGGACTTTTATAGCGATGATGAACTGAATACTCAATTGTTAAAAGAGAACTTGCAAGTAGGTTTGGATCTTCCGTTCCGTGTGTTGAACTACGTCGAAAATGGTCAACAGAAATCAGTCTATACGGACGAACAGTTTATTCAGAAACGCCACGACATTGATGATAAAGCATTGCTCGAGCGATATGCACAACAAACAGTAGCACTAACCAGTGGATTAAATAAAGTGGTACCTGTTGAGAGTGAAGGTTTAACAAAGAACTACGGCATTGAAACAATAGTTTCAGAGTATGATTTTGACACCACGTTAGAAAATATTAAACGAGATGTGCTTGCTCAAGATGATACCGTTTGGTTCATGAACTGGGACTTTAAGGCTCGAGCAGAATCAGTTGGAGAGTCACTACCGGATGCGACGTTATTGGTGTTCGGTGGACCGGCTCCTGGTGCGAAGGCAATGACGGACTTTCCAAGTATAGGTTTGGATGCTTTTGGTCAAAAAGTCTTGGTAACGGAACAAAATGGGCAAGTGTTGGTTTCCTACAATAATATATTAGATATGTCTGAATTGCATTATAGAGACAATGCTATTTCTCACAGAATCATTAACTATAGACTGGGAAAAACACTTAGTGGAGCGATAGAAAGATAATCAAGCTCTCACCTTTATTGCTGTAAATAACATTTAAATAAACCCCCTAAATAAGAAGCCATGCTTGACGAAAGGATGGTGCGGCTTCTTATTACCTAAAAACCAATGGCTAATTTAATGGATTAATAGGCCAATATTAATATTGCCAGTATCGGCATCGAAATTTAATTTTTGGAAAACCATGAAAACACAATTAGTAACACTATCTTCGATGTTCATTCTTTCTTTCTCTGGAGTAGTATCTGCAGATGATCAAGAAACAAAAGAAAACACTAACCAAGTAGTACAGGATAGTAAGAATTATCACAGTCAAGATATCAGAAATGTTCAAAGTAAAATTACTGCCGGATACGACAGTTTTGAAAACGGCGACCAACTGTCACTTGAAGGTACTTATGGTATCAATGATAAAGCCAGTGTAAGTCTGGGCTACAGTACATTTGGCTCTGATTATCACAGTGCTTTTGACTATGATGCCGTGACACTGTCAGGCCAATATAACTTATCGAATAACATTGTTTTAGATGGTGAGTGGAATGTTTCTGGAGATTACGACAACCTGACGGTTGGTGGTAACTATGTGGCTGATGCAGGATTTGGCACTTGGAACGTGGGTGCGAATTGGCTTTGTTGCGTAATTCAATGGAACTAAATCCAGAACCTACGATCTGATCAGCTACCTCCACTCTCTCTCGTAGTCCTATGCCTAAGCCTCGTTACAAAACAACCAACTGGAAGCAATACAACCAATCACTCATTAACCGTGGTTCTCTGACCTTTTGGATTGATGAAGAAGCAATAAGCGGGTGGGCGCAAAGCAAACAGAATAAGCGCGGGAGGCCGCGTCGGTTCAGTGATTTAGCTATCACG
>NZ_JAKEUW010000078.1:0-17994 GCF_022398115.1 Vibrio sp. Isolate22
TTGATACTCATGGATAGCCTCGGCTTCAAGACCGCAAAGGCATTTAGCCTCAGAGTTAGGTTTAAGAGTCAGTGTAATAAGTGATGCTGTCTGGTGAGACTTTACTATTTTAAAGCCTTCCCAGAATGAAGATAGGAAAGTATGATTCGGCATGAAAACGGTAGTTTGTGTATGATTTTTGTTTGGCGACTAAACCATATCACTTACTACCGTTTTTGTTTTTAGTTCCCGCTAATCCGCGATGAACCAGAAAAAAGCGCAGTAAAAACTGCGCTTTTTGTTAAGCGGCTTTAATTACTTTTGTTGTAGTCGGTGCTAATAAAGCAGTCTTCTCAACTAAAGTCATTGTAGGAGCCAATTTCTTTGCCATTGGAGCAGCAACAAAGCCACTACGACGACGCATCGCACTACGGTTGGTGTGCGAGAACCTGACAGCTGTTGGGCGCATTAATTTACCTAACGGTCAGGCATATCCATTGCCAATCTAATGGCCTGATTCACTATGAGATCCGCCTCAATTGCTTGAAGAGTCACTCGTCTGGCTTCCGCCAATCCGAATAGTAAATCAGGATAATGATATGCATGCATATCGTGTATTAGATTATCACTATCTCAGTTATCGATCGACGCTTGAGTGATAAATAGACGATATTAGAGCTAAAATTGTGTGAGCAGTATATTTGAGTTTGAACCTCTTTCAGGCTTAAGATGATGCTTTAAAGGAGGTGCATATGTCGTTCTTAAAGAAAACGTTAGCAAGTTTTGGTATTGGGTCGGCTAAGGTCGATTCGGTATTGCAACAGGAAGTGCTGTTCCCAGGGCAGAAGGCGAGCATTATTGTGCATGTGTATGGTGGCGCCCAGCCGCAGGAGATCGACAATATCGATCTTAATCTGTGCTGTCGTTACGTCAAAGAAGTCACCATGAACTCGCAAAGGCAAGAGGGCGGCCAAACACGCCGCATGCAGCAGACATACTCACTAGCAAAATGGAGCCTGCCATACGCGTTTGTAATTCAGCCGGGTGAAACTCGCGACTTTGAGTGTGAGTTTGATGTTCCGTTGAACACACCGGTGACGATTGGCGATTCCAAGGTGTGGCTGGAAACAGGGTTAGACATAGCGATGGCGATTGACCCCTCGGATAAAGATATCCTAACGGTTCGCCCTGATGCACTCCTTGATGGTATTTTTAACGAACTGGAAGCTCAAGGGCTGCGTATTCGTCAGGTTGAGTGTGAAGCGGTTGATGGCTTTGAACTACCATTTGTTCAAGAGTTTGAGTTTGTTCCAACTACTGGGCCTTATCATGGCCGATGGCGCGAGCTGGAAGTGGTGGCTCGTCGAGATGAGAAAGAACTTAAGCTATGGTTTGAAATAGACCGTAATCGCGATGGTGCAAAAGGTATGTTGGCAAGCTTGCTAGGCATTGGCCAATTGCATCGACAGTTGAGCGTACCACTCGATACCTCCCCAGAAGAGGCGGGTAAGATGGTCATTGAGTACCTAGAAAACGCGTCTTAGTGTTTTCTAAATAAATGATGTTTAAGGGATCGGTTGTCTCCGATCTCCAGAGATTCTGCATGTCATAAAAATTTAAGCTTACACGTGTACGCTTAATGTGTAATACTAGCGTTATCGAACATTTACTCTAGTAGGATAATCATGTCTGCATCATCGGCGAGCGAATACAGTGACATCGAAGAACGCGCCAATGCGATAACCCATGGCTTGGGCGTTGTACTTGGCGTGGTTGGTCTAATCCTGCTACTGATCCGTGCGTTTGACCATCAAGCGGACACACTGACGATTGCCAGTATGGCGGTGTATGGCAGCAGTATCATTCTGCTGTTTCTTGCTTCTACGCTTTACCACTCTATCACCACAGAAAAAACCAAACGTCTGCTGAAAACTCTCGATCACTGCGCGATTTACCTACTGATTGCGGGCAGCTACACACCATTCTTATTGGTTAGCCTAAGAACTCCATTAGCAATGGGTTTGATGGCGGTGATTTGGGGAATTGCACTGGTCGGCATCATAATGAAGATAGCCTTCGTCTACCGATTTAAGCGATTGTCATTGGTGACTTACCTAGCAATGGGCTGGTTGTCACTGATCGTGGTGTATCAACTGGCGATGAATATTGAAATGGGCGGCTTGGTGCTGTTAGCACTCGGTGGCGTGATTTACTCGTTAGGTGTGATTTTCTACGTAGCAAAACGCATCCCATACAATCATGCCATCTGGCACTTGTTTGTGTTGGCGGGCTGCGCTTGCCACTTCTTCGCGATCTATCTGTACGTGACTCCGGTTTAGCGAGTCAGTACTTCAACGATTTCTGCTTTAATTTGGTATTCAGGGTGCTGCTCAACCTCTAGCTTGATCGAGGTGCCTTCAGCATCCGTTTTTGGGCGAAGGTAGGTATCTGCCATACGTTTGATTGATTTCCAAACGGCGACCGTTTTCTCTTCTAAAAGCTCACCGCTGGCAGAATAAAGGTCGAGCTTTACCGACACCAAGATCACAGCTTGTGTGCTTTGGTTGGTAATCGCCGTTGGGATAATCAGCTCACCATCTTCATAGTGGCTAGCGCCGAGTACCACATCAACCCCTGATTGTGACAGCTGCAGGCTTGGCTTCTTGCTATCAACAACAATCGTCGTACCTTGCACATTCGTTGCAACCGGAACGGCGACAACAGGTGCGGCGACAACAGGTGCGGCAGCAACAGGTATCGTACTTTCTGATGTTACTGCTTCTTTCGTTTTCTGCTGTGGTGCCACGTATTGCCACGTAAAATCATCTTTCAGCAATATCTGTTTGCCATCTTGTAGAGTCACCATCTGATCGGCCAATGCCGAACTGCTCAGCAGTGCGCTTGCGATAAGTAGGTATGATCTCATCTCTATATCCTTAAGTATTTATGTAACTAGCGTCGCCAGAAGGCTGGGAAGAATAGAACGATAAGTGTCAGGATCTCGAGCCTTCCCATCAACATGCCGAAGCTTAGTAACCATTTAGCACCGTCTGGCAGTGGAGCAAAGTTACCTGTCGGACCAATAACACTACCCATTCCTGGGCCCACGTTAGCAACTGCAGTCACAGCACCAGAGATACTGGTGATTGGGTCCAATCCCATCGCACTCAAACCGCCAGCGATTAAGATAATCGTAATAAAGAACATCAAACCAAATGCTACCAACGAGCGCACGATATCGTCGCTCACAGGACGTTGATTGTAGCGTTGAACAAATACGCCTGATGGGTGAATCAACTTCATCATCTGCTTGTGAAGCATCGTCATCGCTATCTGGAAGCGGAATATCTTGATACCACCCGAGGTTGAGCCTGAACATGCGCCAGCCATCATCAAGAAGGCAAACAAGGTGGTTGGTAGTGCGCCCCATGCTGTGAAGTCTTCCAAACCAAAACCGGTTGTAGTGACCACGGATACGATGTTGAACATAGAGACACGCAGTGCATCCAAAACGGTGTAGCCATCTCTCACCACTAGCCATGCTGAAATGACCGCACTGGTGAATAAAAACAGGTAGGTGAAGCCTTTCACCTGAGCATCTTTGTAGAGGATAGACAGTTTTCTACCGCGCAGTGCGCTAACAAAAAGTAGGAATGGTAAGCCACCAAGGAACATGAACACTGTGCCCACCCAGTGAGCGCTGTTCGAGAAGTGGTTCATCGAACCATCTGAAGTCGAGTAACCGCCCGTTGATAGAGTGGTAAACGAGTGGTTGATGGCATCAAACACGCTCATGCCGGCAAGCAGGTAGCTCACTAAGCATAACCCCGTTAATACCAGATAAACGGCAACGATGTTCTTGGCGACAGTTTTCGCTCGAGGGCTGCTTTTATCGGACCAATCGGAAGATTCAGTTTGGAACAGGCGCATACCACCGACGTTAAGCATCGGCAGTACCGCCACCGCCATTACGATGAAACCAATGCCACCAAGCCATTGCAGTATCGAGCGCCACAGAAGAATACTTGGTGCCATGCTGTCTAAGCCACTCAGTACTGTTGAACCAGTTGTGGTAATCCCCGACATGGTTTCAAAGTAAGCGTCAGTAAAGCTGATGTGGTTGATGAATACGAACGGCAGCGCGGCGAAGGCACTGGCTATTGTCCATACCAGAGAGGTGATCAGGAACATATCCCGCACCCCAAGTCTGAACTTAGCAGAGCGGCCTAAACTCAAGCAGATGAACGCCACGATGTGCGTGATCACCACTGATTGACCGAATTCGAGAAAACCACCTGTGCCAGTAAAGAAGGCCACTAGTGTTGGGATGTACATGAAAAGGGCCAGTTTTGATAACACTAACCCTATCACTAATAATATAGGACGAAAATTGACCATAGCTTAATGCCTAAGCGCGTTGTTACGTGAAGACTTATGAAAACAAGGCTACAAGAAGAACGGACTCGGTTGGAAAAGAGACTCAACATCAGGCACGTATTTCTTGTCTACTAGGAACATTACTACGTGGTCATCTTGTTCGATCACGGTTCTATCGTGCGCGATAAGCACCTCTTCTCCACGAACAATGGCACCAATGGTGGTACCCGGTGGTAGTTTGATATCTCCAATCGCTCGGCCAACGACTTTAGATGTGGTTTCGTCACCGTGGGCAATCGCTTCGATAGCCTCAGCAGCACCGCGACGTA
The DNA here is from genome assembly GCF_022398115.1 of Vibrio sp. Isolate22. Taxonomy (NCBI): domain Bacteria; kingdom Pseudomonadati; phylum Pseudomonadota; class Gammaproteobacteria; order Vibrionales; family Vibrionaceae; genus Vibrio; species Vibrio sp. Isolate22. The sequence goes on from NZ_JAKEUW010000078.1 coordinate 4,686, forward strand.
GAGAAGATACGTTAACAATATCAGCACGACGAACGTGAGTAAGTAGCGCAGAAATGGTCGCTTGTTGTGGGGAGATTGCAATGTCAATCACACCGCCTTGCACAAGGTCTACATAGGCACCGCGCTGAATCAGTACCATTACTTTTTTGGCACCCATACGCTTAGCCAGCATTGCCGACATGATGTTGGTTTCATCTTCATTGGTTAGGGCAATGAATACATCAACCTGATCGATGTTCTCTTCGGTGAGTAGCTCTTGGTCTGCTGCATCACCACAGAATACGATGGTGTTTTCTAATTCTTCAGATAGCTTCTCTGCACGTGTGTAGCTACGCTCGATAAGCTTGATGCTGTAGCTCTGCTCAAGGCGTTTCGCTAGGCTTGCACCGATATTACCACCACCAACAATCATGATACGGCGGTAAGGTTTTTCTAGGCGCTGTAGCTCACTCATTACTGAGCGGATATGGTTACTTGCCGCTACAAAAAACACTTCATCATCGGCTTCAATGATGGTGGTGCCTTGTGGGCGAATAGGGCGACCTTGACGGAAGATAGCCGCCACACGTGTATCGATGTGTGGCATGTGCTCACGTAAAGCAGATAGGGCATTACCAACCAGTGGACCACCGTAGTAGGCTTTTACTGCCACTAGGCTGACTTTCTGTTCTGCGAAGCTCACCACTTGTAGTGCGCCTGGGTATTGAATCAAACGCTCAATGTAGCTGGTCACCAGTTCTTCTGGTGCGATCAGGTGATCGACAGGGATTGCACCTGATTTGAACAGCGCTTCTTTCTCTTCTAGATATTCTGGAGAACGAATACGTGCAATTCGGTTTGGCGTATTAAAAAGAGAGAAGGCAACCTGACACGCGGCCATGTTGGTTTCATCCATGTTGGTTACTGCAACCAGCATGTCGGCATCTTGTGCACCCGCTTCACGTAGTGTGTTTGGGTGGCTGGCATAGCCGTTTACAACCCTAAGGTCATATTTATCTTGAAGTTCACGCAGTCGGTCGGCATTACGGTCGACGATCGTGATGTCATTGTTTTCACCCACTAGGTTTTCAGCAAGGGTACCGCCTACTTGTCCAGCACCTAGGATAATGATCTTCATAGCCTTTCTCTTATTTTTGCCGTTGTTATTCTAGTGTTCTCATTTTGCTTTGATAATGCACTAGAAAGAAACAGCGGCTAAGAAATAAAATTCTTAGCCGCTGTTAATTGTTATGCCTGTTTTACTAGAACTGCGTAGTAGAAGCCATCCATATCTTCTTCACCAGGCAGTATTTGACGACCTGGATTTTCGATATCAGACCCAACTAGCGTTGCGTTCTCAGTACGCTCTAGGAATGCTTTCACTTGCAGAACGTTTTCTTGCGGTGTGATAGAGCATGTCGCGTAAACCATAGTGCCGCCTTCTTTCAACTGGCGCCACATTGCGTCCATGATCTCACTTTGCAGTTCCGCTAGTGCTTCAATATCCGATGCACGACGTAGCCATTTGATGTCTGGGTGACGACGGATTACGCCAGTCGCAGAACAAGGTGCATCAAGCAGGATACGGTCAAATTTGTCGCCCATCCACCACTCTTCAGGGTAGCGAGCATCGCCACAAATTACGTCGGCACGCAGTTGTAGACGTTCAAGGTTATCGTAAACGCGGTCTAAGCGTTTAACATCACAGTCAATCGCAACCACTTCTGTGTCGTTAGTGTGCTCAAGAATGTGTGCGGTCTTGCCGCCTGGTGCTGCACAACAGTCTAGGATCAGCTCACCGTCTTTTGGTGTTAGGTAATCAACCGAAAGCTGAGCCGCGGCGTCTTGTACTGAAACCCAACCTTTGTCGAAGCCTGGCAATAAAGTTACATCACAAGGTGAAGCCAATTTTATTGCATCTGCTGCTTCTGAGTGCAGGGTGTATTCAATGTTTTCGTTTTTAAGCAGTTCAACATACTCGTCACGAGTGTGGTGTTGGCGGTTTACGCGCAGCCACATTGGTGCCTTGCTGTTGTTGGCTTCAATCAATTGCTCCCATTGATCTGGGTAGCTTTCTTGAAGCATTTTTAGAATCCAGCTTGGGTGGCCGTATTTGCCCGCATTGTGGCTTACTGCTTTTTCATCCAGCTCTTCTTGGTCACGTAGGTAGCTACGTAATACTGCGTTGATCAAACCACTTAGGCTTGGACCGCGCAGTGTTTTGGTGCCCTCAACCGTTTCCGCAACAGCTGCGTGCGAAGGAATGCGCATGAAGCTCAGTTGGTAAATGCCTACCAGAATCAGGTGGTGGAATACACGCTTTTTACCTTTAAGCGGGTTTTCCATCAGTTCGTTAGCGATTGACTCTAGACGAGGCAGGTAACGAAGTGCGCCGTAGCAAATCTCTTGCAGTAGAGCGTGGTCTCGCGGGCGGATCGTTTTTTGAGCCGCAGGGAGAGCGTGTGAAAGAGAGTGGCCTTTATCGACAACTTGAAATAGGACATTTGCAGCAGCAGCGCGAACATTCATGAGGGGTACCGAATATTTATTTAAATACATGAGGGCATCTCTGCCCTCGTAAAGGTTTTCTAAACTGCGTTATGGCAGCTTTAAAGCGGTTAAGAAAGTTGAGTTCCAACTTCAAACCAGCTTGCACGAGAGTTCAAGATATCCTGAACAGACATGGCTTTCTTACCTGGGACTTGTAGCTGTTCAAGAACAAGTACACCTTGCCCTGTTGCTACATAGATACCAGTTTTATCGGCTTGCAGAATAGTACCTGCAGGCTTATCAGAGGTTTGCTCTGCCACACGGCTTTGCCATACCTTGATGCTGTTTTCTGCAGCTTCAAAGTGGCTCATTGGCCATGGGTTAAAAGCGCGAACGCAGCGCTCAATATGAGCCGCGTCATCACTCCAGTTGATACGTGCTTCTTCTTTGCTTAGCTTCTTCGCGTAGTTCGCAAGCTCATCGTCTTGCTTTTCAGCGACTGCCTTGCCTGAAGCGATGTCAGCTAAACACTCAACTAGAGCGTCAGGGCCAAGGCCCGCTAACTTCTCGTACATCGATGCACTAGTATCTGTTGCTTCGATTGGTAACGTAGCGATACTCAGCATGTCACCTGTGTCTAGGCCGATATCCATCTGCATGATCGTAACGCCAGTCTCTTTATCACCCGCCCAGATAGAGCGTTGAATTGGAGCAGCACCACGCCAGCGCGGCAGAATAGAGCCATGCACGTTGATACAACCTAAGCGAGGCGTATCTAAAACCACTTGTGGAAGCAATAAGCCGTAAGCAACAACTACCATGATGTCAGCATTCAAATCTGCTAATTCTTGCTTAGCTTCATCTGACTTGAAGTTTTCTGGTTGGTAAACCGGAATGTTATTTTCAAGTGCGATGTTTTTTACTGGGCTCGCAGTCAGTTTCTTACCGCGGCCTGCTGGACGATCTGGCTGTGTGTAAACAGCAATAACTTCATGCTCCGAAGACAACAACGCCGCCAAGTGACGGGCGGCGAAATCCGGAGTACCTGCGAAGACAATTCTTAAAGATTGACTCAAGGTAGGCTTCCTTCTTAATTTAGTAATAGCTGCGATTATTTGCCTTGCTTCTCATTGAAGCGTTTGATTTTCGCTAGCTTCTCTTGAATACGTTTACGCTTAAGTGGCGATAGGTAATCAACAAATAACTTGCCTTCTAGGTGGTCAAGCTCGTGCTGAACACAGATAGCCAGAAGGTCATCAGCGTCGAAGGTGAATTCGTTGCCGTCACGGTCTAGTGCTTTAACCGTTACTTCTGCAGCGCGAGGTACTAGAGCTCGAGCGCCAGGTACAGATAGACAACCTTCTTCGATACCATCTTCGCCGCGCTTCTCGATAATTTCAGGGTTGATAAGAACCATTGGTTCATCACGCGTTTCTGAAATATCAATTACTACGATACGCTGGTGGAAATCTACCTGCGTTGCCGCAAGGCCGATACCTTCTTCGTCGTACATGGTTTCAATCATGTCATCAACGAACTTTTGAATCTCTGGGGTAACTTCTTTTACCGGTTTCGCCACGGTACGTAGACGATCATCTGGTAATGTTAATACTTGTAATACAGACATATACACTCGAAATATTGAACTGTGCCGAAACAGCTTTAACCTTGTTGGCTCAATTCTAGACATTTTAGAGGTCAAATGACAGCATCCTGATGGTAATTATCCAAATATACAGACCAAGGAAGCTAGGTCATGCGTCATATTTACCCCGCTTTATCGCTTATTTTTTCCTCAATTTCTTTTGTCGCAGCGGCAGAGAATAGTGAGCAACCTTTAACCATTAAGCGAGGTGCACCTGAAGCTTATGTGGTGGTTAAGGGCGACACCTTGTGGGACATCTCAGCAATGTATCTCGATAGCCCTTGGTTGTGGCCAAGGTTATGGCAGGTGAATCCAGAGATAGAAAATCCTCACCTTATTTATCCCGGAGACAAACTGTCGTTGGTTTGGATTAATGGTGAACCTGTGTTGAGCCTCAAGCCTGTTATAAAACTCAGCCCTAAGATTCGTGTCTCGGAGAAGAAAGCAGTACCTACTGTTAATGAGGGGTTGGTTTTGCCTTATTTGCAGTCTGATCGCTTGGTTGAGCAGCAAGATCTAGAATCAGCGCAACGAGTGTTGGGAACAAGCGATGGAAAACGCTTTTTGTCTGGGGAAGACCGATTATTCATATCTGGAAACCAGCAGCACCCTAAGTGGGGTATTTACCGCGCCGTTGAAACTTATCAAAGGCAGCATCCTCAAGCGAGTATCACTTCTTTGCGCTTGGTTGCCATTGCGCGCTTAAAAGAAGTCGATGATGAGTTCAGCAGCCTACAGATAGACACTCAGCTGCAAGAAGTTCTACTTAACGACCTAGTACTTCCCGAGCTGGGCGTCGACCAAGTGAATCTTTCTACCACCTTCTATCCAACTCCCAGTGCTGCGGGCCAGTTCGCCAATATTTTAGGTTCTCTCGAGGGTAATCAATACAGTGCGAAAAATCAGGTGGTGGTGATCAACAAGGGCTCGCATGACAATCTTCGCCAAGGCTCTATGTTTACTCTCAGTGAAAGTGGTGCGGTTGTGTTCGGCAAACAAGGTGAATACAGCTACAAAGAGTCTGCAGCGAGCAATAAAGTGCAGCTACCAAGTACCTCGCTCGGTGGCTTGATGGTTATTCGTCCTTATGAATATTTCAGCCTTGCCTTGATCACTCAAAGTTCAAAGCCAGTGAGCAATGACATTCTGGCGGTATCTCCTTTGGATCTAGCTGCTATGGAAGAGGCTAAGGGCAACGAGTGAATGAGCAACAACTGATCGCTTGGTTAACGTTAAGCTTTATTCCGCAACTGGGTGGAAAGCGTCTTGCCCGCCTACTGAGTGTTGATTCTCCTTTAAACATTGTTGGTTACTCAGGGCAACAGCTACAAGCACTAGGTTTATCAACCAACCAAATCTCCTATCTACGAGCGCAAGCCCCAAGAGAGGTAGAGGCCTGCCTCGCTTGGCAGGCTAAACAACCTAATCATCACATCCTGACTCCGAGTTGCCCACATTATCCTAAATTGCTGAGTGAGATAGCTTCAGCACCCACAGCTCTTTTCGTTAAGGGCAACGTTGAAAAACTGATAGAGCCTCAAATCGCCATGGTCGGCAGCCGTAATGCCAGCATCGAAGGCTTACAGACTGCGAAATCATTTGCTAAAGAGTTTGTACAAAATGGCTTGATTGTCACCAGTGGTTTAGCCTTAGGTATCGATGGCTATGCTCATGATGGTGCGTTACAAAAAGGAGGCGAAACCTTTGCTGTGCTGGGGTCTGGCTTGGATTCTATTTATCCTGCGTGTCACAGAAACCTCGCGTCTCGGATATGTGAAAGTGGGGCTCTAATTTCAGAGTTTCGTCCAAGTGCTAAACCGCGACCTGAACATTTCCCGCGTCGCAATCGTATTATTAGTGGCTTATCGTTAGGAACCTTGGTGATCGAGGCTGCAGAGAAGAGTGGTTCATTAATTACTGCTCGCTACGCTTTGGAGCAAGGACGTGAAGTGTTTGCGCTTCCAGGCTCTATCCATAGCCCAACGAGTCGTGGAGGTAATAGCTTAATCAAAGCCGGTGCTTGCTTGGTTCAAAGTGCTCAAGATGTCTTGGTTGAAATAAAGAGTCTGTTAGACTGGTCTATAGATCAACAGCCTAATTTATTCGAACCTGCGCCAAGCTTGGAAGAAAATGAACAATTGCCATTTCCACATCTGTTAGCTAACGTAGGATTAGAGGCGACACCCGTTGATATTTTGGCACAGAGAACCCATATACCTGTGCATGAAGTCATGATGCAGCTTTTAGAGCTTGAGCTCTCAGGGCATGTTGTTGCAGTTTCCGGTGGCTATATTCGAAAGGGGAGAGGCTAGCTATGATGATGGACATACTGATGTACTTGTTTGAAACCTACATCCATAGCGATTCTGAATTGCAGGTGGATCAAGACGAACTTGAAGATGAACTTCTTCGAGCAGGGTTTCACCAAGATGATATTTATAAGGCTCTCCATTGGTTAGAAGATCTTGCTGCACTGCAAGACACCGATAACCAAGCGGCGATTACTATGTGCTCCAATACCTCGATGCGTGTTTATACAAGTAAAGAGATATCACGTATTAATATGGAGTGTCGCGGTTTCTTGTTGTTCCTTGAGCAGATCAACGTCCTCACGACAGAGATCCGTGAAATGGTGATTGATCGTGTGATGGGGTTAGAGACCAATGAATTTGAGTTGGATGATCTGAAGTGGATTATCCTAATGGTGCTGTTTAACGTACCGGGTAATGAAAGTGCTTACACGCAAATGGAAGAGCTGTTGTACACCAAAGAGCAAGGTATCTTGCATTAATACAGGCTTATCATGAGTAGTAAGATTGATAATCAGCTTTTTTCAGCACATGAACATGCACTAGAACATGAACCGTGTCCACAGTGTGGCGGAGAGCTTCAGCTTCGCCATGGTAAGCACGGTCCGTTTTTAGGCTGTAAGCAATATCCGAATTGCGATTACATCAAGCCTTTGCACCAAAACGATGGCCATGTAGTCAAAGAGTTGGGTGTACCGTGCCCTAAATGCCAAAACGAGCTGGTATTGAGGCAAGGTCGCTATGGCATGTTTATTGGTTGTAGCAGCTACCCTGCGTGTAATCACATCGAATCTTTAGACCAGCCCAAAGAACAACCTGAAGAGCAGCCGTTGGTTGGCTGCCCTGAATGTGGCAAAGGTCATTTGGTCGAGCGTAAATCTCGCTACGGCAAAACCTTCTACGCGTGTGATAACTACCCTAAGTGTAAGTTTGCAGTAAACCAGCCGCCTATTATCGGTCGTTGTGAAGTGTGTCAGTTCCCGCTGTTACTCGAGAAGAAAACAGCTCACGGGATGAAAAAGCAATGTGCTGACCGCAAGTGTCATCACATTCAATCTGAATAGCCTCAGGTTATAGAAATAAAAATGGCGCTCACTGAGCGCCATTTTTTGTATCTAAACTAACAAAGCCATGCTGGCTTATTTCATCTGTTCAGCAAATTCATGAATAGCTGGATAAGCTTTTTTGTCGAGGATATCAGCCAGAGAACATAATGTTCTTTGCAGTTCGGCGTTGTAGTCTGCGCTCACGTTAATGTGGCCCATCTTACGGCCTGCTCGTTTCTCTTTACCATACCAATGAACATGACAACCGCCTTGAGCCAAAATAGCGTCAGGTAGAGTATCTTCACCAAGGATGTTGATCATTGCGGTTGGACGAATCAGCTTGGTGCTACCTAGTGGCATTCCACAGACCGCACGAAGGTGATTCTCAAACTGACAAGTCTCAGCACCTTGTTGTGTCCAGTGACCTGAGTTATGAACTCGTGGTGCAATCTCGTTAACCAACAGTGAACCTTGAACGTCAAAGAACTCAAGTGCTAGCACGCCAACATAATCTAAGCGTTCAGCAACCGCGGTAAACATGGCTTTCGCTTGTTCTTGCAGCTCAATATCATCAATTGCGGTCGATAGGCTTAATACGCCATTGGTGTGAACGTTTTCTGTCAATGGGTAAACTTGAACCTCTCCATTAGTTCCACGAGCACCAACTAGTGATACCTCACGGTCGAACGGAACAAACTCTTCTGCCACAATTGCTTGATTGTCGGTTGCAGCAATGCACTCGGCCATTTCTGTCCAAGTTGCTTCAACGCTGTCTAATGTTTTTAAACGCCACTGGCCTTTGCCATCGTAGCCGCCAAGTGTGCTCTTCAACACCATCGGTAGGCCAACATGAGCAATTGCAGCGTCAAAGTCTTCGCGAGAGTTAATCACATAGTACTTAGCGTTCTTCACGTTCGCTTCGTCTAATAGCGCTTTTTCGAGGCGACGGTCACCGCCAGCTTTGATTGCTTCTGTGGTCGGTAAGAACTTACCGCTGCGCTCACATACTTCAAGCACATCATGGGGGATGTGTTCGAATTCAGCAGTAATCACGTCCGCGCGCTCAATCGCATTTTCTAAGCCGTTGCCTAGAATCGCTTGCGTTAATGGATGAACAATATTTTTGCTGCCAACATCAAAAGCAGAAATTTCAATATTCAGCGGTGCCCCAGCTAGGGACATCATGCGAGCAAGTTGGCCCGCGCCTAACACAAGAACATGCATGGGAATTAGTCCTCTGCAGGGTTTGGATTAGCAAGTACCGTTTCTGTTTGCTCAGAGCGGAATGCTTCTACTTTTGCCATTACTTCTTCATTGTGTGTACCAATGATTTGAGCAGCTAGGATGCCAGCGTTCGCTGCACCCGCTTCACCGATAGCTAGAGTACCTACAGCAATACCTTTTGGCATTTGCACGATAGAAAGCAGAGAGTCCATTCCTTTCAGCGCTTTAGACTGAACTGGAACACCAAGTACAGGTACGCTTGTGAAAGCAGCTGCCATGCCTGGTAGGTGGGCGGCACCGCCAGCACCAGCAATAATGACTTTAATACCGCGCTCTTTCGCACTGGTTGCGTAGTCTGCAAGCAACTGAGGTGTGCGGTGAGCTGAAACCACTTTTGTTTCGTACGCTACGCCAAACTGATCCAACATGTCCGCAGCTAGCTTCATTGTTGGCCAATCAGATTTAGAACCCATGATAATACCGACAGTCATCTCAAACTCCTTCAGGTACGATTTAATTAGTGATTAGATATTTTGCGCGCATTATACGGGTAAAATTGCTCTAGGAAAACGTTTGCGTCAGTCTAAATTGCCAATTGATACATTTTATAAACAAATAGCTTTAGTAACAGTGAGTGATAATTTGTACACTTAGCGAGTTCGATAACTGACTTAATGAGGCAACCCGTGGATAACTTTCAACATACATTGCAGGCATTACAACAGGGCGAAGTCATTGCTTACCCGACCGAAGGCGTTTTTGGGGTTGGTTGTGATCCTGATAATCCACATGCCATCAAGAAATTACTCGAGTTAAAACAGCGTCCAGTTGAAAAGGGCTTGATCTTGATTGCTGCAAGTTACGAGCAGCTGCTTCCTTATATTGATGAAACCCAACTGACCGATAAGCAACTTGCGACGGTTAAAGCAACATGGCCAGGGCCGGTCACTTGGATCATGCCAACCAGTGCTAAAGTGACTGATTGGGTGAGTGGTCAGTTTGATTCAATCGCTGTGCGAGTGACGGATCACCCTTTGGTTCAAAGAATGTGTAATGAATTCGGTAAGCCGTTAACCTCTACCAGTGCTAACCTGACGGGCGAACCACCTTGTATGACGACTGAAGAAGTACAACAGCAACTTGGCCAACACTTGGTTGCGATTCTTGAAGGGAAAACGGGTGGTCGTGACAAGCCAAGCGAAATCAGAGATGCAAAAACGTCGAAAATATTAAGACAGGGTTAAACCCTGCAAAGGAAAGTAAAATGTCAGCAATTGATAAAGAAGCAGTAAAGCAGTTTTTACTGAACCTACAAGATTCGATTTGCCAACAGCTTGAACAAGCTGATGGTAGCGCACTATTTAAAGAAGATGCATGGGAACGCGAACCTGGCGATCGCCTTGGTGGCGGTGGTCGTACTCGTGTTATGACTGACGGTGCGGTCTTTGAACAAGGTGGTGTAAACTTTTCTCACGTTGCAGGTAAGGCAATGCCAGCTTCAGCAACGGCTCATCGCCCTGAATTAGCCGGACGTAAGTTTGAGGCAATGGGAGTATCGTTAGTTATCCACCCTAAAAACCCTTATATCCCAACCTCTCATGCTAACGTTCGATTCTTTATTGCCGAAAAAGAAGGCGAAGACCCTATCTGGTGGTTCGGTGGTGGGTTCGATTTAACGCCATTCTATCCTTTCGATGAAGATTGCCAGTCTTGGCATCAAACCGCTAAAGATCTGTGTGCGCCATTTGGTGATAACGTGTATCAAGAACACAAAGAGTGGTGCGATAAATACTTCTATCTACCTCACCGCGATGAAACACGTGGTGTTGGTGGTCTGTTCTTTGATGACTTAAATGAGTGGGGCTTTGAAAAGAGCTTTGCTTACATGCAGGCTGTTGGTGAAGGCTATGCTGCGGCGTACCTACCTATTGTTGAGCGTCGTAAAGAGACACCTTATGGTGAACGTGAACGTGACTTCCAGCTTTACCGTCGTGGTCGCTACGTTGAGTTCAATCTAGTCTATGACCGTGGCACCTTGTTTGGCCTACAAAGTGGCGGGCGCACAGAATCTATCTTGATGTCTATGCCGCCATTGGCTCGCTGGGAATACCGTTACGAACCAGAAGCAGGGTCACCAGAAGCGTTGCTTTATAGCGACTACCTAAAACCTCGAGCTTGGTAGTTCTTCCTTCCTTATAGGGATAGTGATAGGGTCATCTATATAGATGACCCTTTTTATAATTTCTGTTAGGTAAGGATATGACACAGCAAGTAGATCGTTATGCCGTTTTCGGTAACCCTATTGGGCAAAGCAAATCGCCATTCATCCATACGTTATTTGCTCGCCAAACTAACCAACAACTTACCTATACAGCACTACAGCCAGAACATGGCCAGTTCATTACCTCGGCCAAAGCCTTTTTTAGTGAAGGTGGAAGAGGGTGTAACGTCACAGCACCATTTAAAGAAGACGCTTATCAGTTTGCTAATCGATTGACTGAGAGAGCTGAACTAGCTGGTGCCGTAAATACCCTTAAGAAGTTAGATGATGGAGAAATCATTGGTGATAACACCGATGGTGAGGGGCTTGTTCAAGATTTACTTCAACACCAAGTGGTATTAGAGGGAGCTCGAGTTCTTTTACTGGGTGCTGGTGGTGCAGCAAGAGGAGTGATTCAACCTCTCCTCGATCAAAAGCCGCAGCAATTAGTGGTGGCTAACCGCACCAGTTCAAAAGCTGAATTGTTAGCTGAAATGTTTGCTGCGCATGGAAACATAAAAGGGATGGGGCTAAGTGATGTGAACGAAGGCTTTGATGTCATTATTAACTCAACATCATCAGGCCTAAGTGGTCAACTACCAGAAGTTTCTCCAGCTATCTTCAATAGTAATAGTGTCGTCTACGACATGGTTTATGGCTCAGGCAATACGGTATTCAACCAATGGGCATTAGATAATGGTGTTCATGCTGCTTATGACGGCTTGGGAATGCTAGTAGGACAAGCGGCTGAGAGTTTTATGTTGTGGCGTGGTCTTCGCCCAGGAACAAAACAGATTTTAAGAGAATTACGTAAGAACCTAGAGATATAACAAGGTATTTATAAAAATGAACCAATCAATCCTATTTCCAGATATCCAAGATTGGGATGAAGAGAGTCAATCTATAATCTTCCCTGCTCAGCAGTCAGGCGCATTGATTGAGTGTGAAGTGTCGATTGAAGAGTTGTCACGATTATCAGGCAAAGATATCGAAGGTGGCGAGCAAGCTTTGGCTGCCTTTTCAGAGCTTCGTTTTGATATTGAAGAGTTAGCAGAAGATCTAATAGAAGAAGAGGAGTATGACTCCTCTAATAGAATTCAGATCAAAGTGCTTTAAACGGGAAGCACAAAGTCTAGGTAGTCGTTTTTATTCTGAACGTAGTTGTCAGCTGACATCTGTAAGAAAGCACGTTCCTTATCATTCAGTGGACGTGCTTGTTTAACTGGGCTCCCTACATATAGATGACCACTTTCAAGCACCTTATTAGGTGGAACCAAACTTCCTGCACCAATCATCACGTCTTGTTCGACGATCACACCATCTAATACGATAGCGCCCATACCCACGAGTACACGATCTTTAATTGTACAACCATGCAGCATTACTTTATGGCCGATGGTGACATCATTACCTATTAATAGAGGGTAACCTTCAGGGTTCTCTGCATTCTTATGGGTAACATGGAGAACACTGCCGTCCTGGATATTGGTTCTATCGCCAATATGGATATGGTTCACATCTCCTCGAGCTGCGACTAAAGGCCATACACTAGAGTCGTCACCGATTTTGATATCACCAACAAGTACTGAGCTTGTATCTATATAGACACCTTGCCCGATCTGAGGTGATATACCTTTGTAACTACGTATTGAACTCATAAATCCTCCTTTATATAGGCACTTTAAGCCTTTAATTGTGGAGAATACTAGTGAAAACGGCGTGTTTTGAACAAAAAACGCTCGAACAATCAAAAAAGTAAGAAAAACTTAAAAAAGGCCTTGCCAACGTGACGCTGATCTCTATAATGCCACCTCGCTGACACGGGATGGCTTCTTAGGAAAGCAAAACGAATCAGTAAGCCAAATTAGCCAAGCCAAGCGCTTGAAAAAAGTTTTGAAAATAGTGGTTGACACTAAAACTTAAATCGCTAAAATGGCCGTCCGATTTGAGCGAAGCTCAAAAAGGAAAAGCTCTTTAACAATTTAAACCTATCAATCTGTGTGGGCACTCGTTGATGAATATCAAAAAATGAAACTTCGGTTTCAACTTGATTTCAATGAACTGAGTGACCAATTCGAATCGTTAGATTCGGCACAGTCAATTCAACATTACTTAGCTTTTTATTAAGCGAAGAGAATGTAATCAGTATTCATTGAGTCGACAAAATCTTAAATTGAAGAGTTTGATCATGGCTCAGATTGAACGCTGGCGGCAGGCCTAACACATGCAAGTCGAGCGGAAACGAGTTATCTGAACCTTCGGGGAACGATAACGGCGTCGAGCGGCGGACGGGTGAGTAATGCCTAGGAAATTGCCTTGATGTGGGGGATAACCATTGGAAACGATGGCTAATACC
>NZ_JAKEUW010000079.1:0-17910 GCF_022398115.1 Vibrio sp. Isolate22
GGCTCTGGGAGGTATGGTGGGCACAAGTGCAAGAAAGTGGAATTAAGCCATTGAAAGAGTTCGCACGAAAACTGAGGCCTTATCTTCACGGTATTATTGGATCGGCAAGTTATCCGCTCAACACCTGCACATTGGAAGGGATAAACAACAAAATAAAGTTAATCAAGCGAATGGGGTATGGGTATCGAGATACAGACTACTTCTTCTTGAAGATAAAAGCGGCTTTCCCCGGAAAGCCGCGATGAACCATTTTTTATGGTTGTCTCTGGGAGATAATCGTAATGATCATTACTAGTAAGAATATCGTTGGGGATTTTTGCGCTACGTAACAAGGTGTAGATTTCACCATCGATGTGGCTCAGCAGTTCAGCAAAAAGCTCTACCTCTTTCTTATCGACCACTGCCATTGTATGAGGGGTATTAGGCATCCTTTCCTCTTATTCTGTTCATTCATGAACTCAAATTGTTTCCTTATTTAAGATAGCAGATTTAGCACAACTTCACATAGGTTTACTAACCAGAACAGTTCATTAAACTCAAATATAAACAACTGGTTAGTAACCATGATACGTGTAACTTGTGAGTATTAGTGTCGAGCTCTTTTATTGAGTTAGAGGCTCAGCTTTACGCACCAAGATCACTCGAACATGGTCGTATATCAGATTGAACACAAACGCGTAAATGGTAATAAAAATAGTCACGCCGATATCCATCAAGAATGCCTGCCAAATTCCTACATTGAGTAAGTAAGCCATGACAGGAATCGTTGCTATGAGCAAACCAGCTTCAAATAACACAACGTGAAACACTCGTAATTTCAATGAACGCTCTGATTTCTCACCGGTGAAGTAACGATCAAAAATGCGATTAAAGCAGTAGTTCCAAACCATCGCGATGGTAGCAACAACTATCATGGTTCCTGATAAGGCATTCACATCGTGATCGGTAAATATTGCTAAGCCGATTATTGAAAGCGTTACGGCCAAAACTTCGAATAACACTGAGTGGAACACTCTTTCTAACGTACTCATACATTCCTCTAAATCATCTAGTATGTGTTGGGTTAGCTAGGATTATGTCACCCGAAATAATAAGAGAAAGTTAACAGCCATCACGAATAGTGATAGCCTGAGCAATTCAATCTAATTCCAAAGTCGCGAGAGATAACATGTACAGTTTTGAGCAATTAAAAGTCTTCGTCACTGTGTGTGAAAGTGGCTCTTTTTCTGCGGCAGCGCGTAAGTTAAAACGAGCTCAATCCGGTGTTAGTCAGTCGATCGCCAACTTAGAAATTGCCATCGACCAAGAGCTGTTCAATAGAGAGAAGAACATCCCCGTTTTAACCTCTACAGGTAAAGCTTTATTGCCTGTCGCTAAATCGATTCTTGATCAACAAAAGTACTTCGACCAAAAAGTAGAATCACTGGCACAAGAAGACGAGCATAAGCTAATTGTTGCTATCGATGAAAGCATCATAGATAAAAATTTCATCAAGATAATCAGCTCCCTAGCCGATCAATTTCCAATCACACACTTCGAAATTATTACGACATCCACCTTCGATGTAGAGGATTTAGTAAGACGAGGAAAAGCACACATCGGTATTATCTATGCGGATGGTGAACTTAAAGTTGATATGGATTTCTTTTTGTTGGGCCAAGCACGCTTCCTAACCGTCAGCTCTGCCGATCATGAGCTCAGCAAGCTCCCAGTAGTTCAAGATTCAGACTTAAAACGCTATCGTCAGTGTGTACACCGCAGTTCAAAGCAACGTGAGCTGTGGTTCACCTATGGGATCAGCTCTATGCTTTGGTATGCCAACACGCACAAAACCATCATCGACCTAGTAGAACAAAACATAGGTTGGGCAAATGTACCTGAAATGATGGTAATGGAAGGTATAAATATAGGAGAACTCGTTGCCTTGCCTGTTGCACACGAGCATGGTGGTTGGATAACTCCGGTAGGGTGCCTGGTGTCACGCCGTCACATCAATGGCCCGGTACTCACGAATCTGATTGAGAAGTTGGAAGGTTACTCTTTGCAATACAATCAATGGCAAGCAAACTAGCTAAAACTACACTGCAATATCGGTAGTGCGTTTCGCCGCACTACCGCATTTCGACACGTTTCACCGATAAATATCTTTGTCGTCTGGACAAAACACCCTAGTTGATGTCCCAAAGTGACATAACTAAACTGCGATCCGAAAGGGGTTGTCGTGCCTATACATGGTTAACGAACCAATCCAAATCGCTCTTTAACACTACTGACCTAACCTCAAATCTCCCGCATAGGCATTGCCTATGACAGCTTCAAATAGATCACTTTTTGAATTTAATTCGCCCCAGTTTATGAGTGCTCTTCGAGTACTTTTTTATATCTAAATGAACCTTTTGGAAAATTTGTCGTGAACGTTTTAAGAAACATTTGCCCTGAGAAAATGGGTAAAGAGCGTAACAAACGAGAGTATGATTTACGCGTACTTAATTGTGTCAGTGAAAGTGAATATGAATCGCGTATGGCGGTTTGGAACAGCCTAACGATGGCTGCAACGCCGTCAGCTTCGGAAACAAAAGGCTTCATCGATGAGGCTTTCAACAAATTACAAAATGACTTAAACGAAACAAGTCGCGAGTTATCCATTAACTACACCGACTTTATTGCGATGGCACATGAGGAAATCAATTACATCAAGATTTTCGTTGCCGATAAAACCTCGCAATACGGCTGGTACGCAGCGATCGCTTTGATGATCATCGGCACTGTTGCTTTGTGTATTCAGTAAGATAGGTCCTATCTTCAACTGAAGCTCCCTTGAGCGCTTTCATACGCGCTAACTAGAAAACAAATGACTCGCTTCATTTGTTTTCTAGTCGCTACAAACTCACTCTCCCATCAGATTTACTAAGTCTTGCGTCGCCTTTTTAGGATCTTCAGCGTGACAGATTGCAGATACTAGCGCTAAGCCGTGAATACCTGTTTCAACCAACTGAGGGATATTAGATTCATTGATACCACCAATCCCGACTATCGGTAACTTGGTTGTTTCCAACGCCAACTCAATGCCTTCGTAACCCCAATGCTTTTTCAGATTTGTTTTTGTCTGAGTCTCAAACAGTGCGCTGAGGCCAATGTAATCAATCGGCAAGTCATCAGCTTCTTGTAACTGCTGTTCAGTCTCAATCGATAAACCAAGAATCTTGTCTGAACCAATCAGCTTGCGGGCTATGGTTGCTGGCATATCTGATTGACCTAAGTGCAAACCATCGGCATCCACAGCTAATGCTACATCAACTCGATCATTAATGATCAATGGCACACCTGTTCCAACTAAAACGGATTTGACGGCTTCTGCACGCTCGATGAAGGCTCTCACATCTCCGTGCTTCTCTCTTACTTGAACCATAGTAACGCCACCAGCAACCGCTTTTTCAACCACAAACTTAAGCGTTTCTAGATCTTGTTGGTCGTCAGTAACCAAGTAGAGCTTGTAAGGGTTCATACCGTTCCTTTTTAATCGATTTCTATCATTAATGTTCTGCTATTTTAACGACAAATCGCCTGCTATGCATGGGAGTTAATACTAAAATCTCTGCGTTGCGCGAACAGATCAAATACGCAACTCGTTGAAAGCATATCGAAAAATCTGAACTTTTTAACCAAAGCGTTACTTATTACACAAACTATTCACTTTGAGCATGCCCGATACACAGTTTTATGGAATACTCCAAAATGAAGGAATCAGGTAAATATAGGGATAGTTATGCGCCACCTTTCTATAGCGCTAAAGATCAAGCTGGGGTTTGCCATCTGCTTGCTCTTTTTCGTCATTTCAGGCCTTGTGAGCTACAAAGGCATTCAAACCTTGTCGAACGGCTTTAGTGAGTACAGCGAACTCAGCCACAAAGCGACTCAATCTGGCAACATTCAAGTCCACTTTCTTCAGATGCGTTTAGCCTCTGAACGTTACTTAGAGTCATTGGATGAGCAATACGAAGCGAACTATCAATCAAGCAAACTGGCGATCGATGATCTGCTCAATAACTTAATCGAAAACACCACTAACACTGATAGCCTATCAAGCTTACAGCTGGTTCAAGACAGCGTTGCAGCCTTTGATACTGCCTATAGCTCAATGAAGCAGAGCCAGCTAATGATCGACCAGCTAGTCAATGTTGAGATGGTCAAAAGAGAGACCAACGCGTTAAAAGCAGCTCAGAGTTTGTTGTATGAGTCTTACAATAACAACGATCCAAACGCGAGCTTGTACGCGGGTATGCTTATGGAGAACTTCCTCGCAGCTAAGATCGCAGTCATCAGCTACTCAAACAACAACGACCTTAAAACCTACGAAGCGGGTAAAGATATCTTTGAATACGCTCTACCAGGTATTGAAGGTGATATTGAGTCTCTGAAATCCTCTCCTTACCAAAGCGAACTGATTGAAGACTTCTCTAACCAGCGTGAAGCCTATGCGAAAGGCTTTGAACAAGTTCATCAACAGATGCTTGAGAACACTCAAAGAACCGCTACCCTATCCTCGATTGGCGACAGCTTAGCGATCGCTGTGGCTGATGCTCAAAGCATTCTAGAACAACAGAAACAAGCGCTCACACCAGAGCTACAAGCCAGTGAAACGCGCTCAATTCAAATCATCATCTTACTAACGGGTGTCGCGTTAGTTATCGGTATGACAAGCGCTGTGTTAGTCACTCGCTCTATCACTAAAGGCATCGCACAGGTTAAACAGATCACCAATGAGCTTTCTCAAGGCAACCTGAATGTTGAGGTTAACATTGAGAGCAAGAACGAGATTGGTGAACTGCTGACTAACATGGAGATCACCATTGAATCTCTGCGTGATATCGTAAGCCAAGTGAACCGCTCTAGTGTGCGTATTGGCGAAATGTCTGAATCACTCAATCAAGTAACTAACAACAGCTCGACCAACGCAACGCAGTTGAACAACGAGATGATGAACATCTCAACCGCAGTCGACCAACTGGCTTCAAGTACATCTGAAATTGCTTCAAGTGCTAATCATGCCTCTCAAGTTGCCAACCAAGCAACTGAGAACGTCGCGATGGGCCTTAAAGAAGTAGACAAAACACTGCATGAAATTGGCAGCGCCGACGAGAGCATGCAGGTCAGCAGCCAGAAAGTGACCGACCTCCACAAAGAGTCGATGAACATTGGCGCGATACTGGAAGTAATCAAAGGCGTATCAGAGCAGACCAACCTTCTCGCGCTGAATGCCGCGATTGAAGCCGCTCGCGCAGGTGAACAAGGTCGCGGATTTGCCGTAGTAGCAGATGAGGTAAGAACGCTCGCTAAACGAACCCAAGACTCTGCTAGCCAGATTGATGAGCTCATCACCTCACTACAACGTGGCGCTAAAGATGCGTTAGAGTCGATTAAAGAGAGTCACAGCACGGTTTCAGATGCTTCAACACAGGCGCAGCAAGCTTCTCAGAACTTACATGTAATTAATCAACACATCCAAGACCTGAACCAAGCAAATAGCCAAATCGCAGTGTCGGTTGATGAGCAAGATCGTCTTACCAAATCACTGGGTGAAAATGCGCAAGGTGCGAATACCATCGCGCAAAGTAACCAAGAGTCAGTCAGCAGCATTTCAGGTGCAGCGAGCGACTTGACCGAGGTTGCGCATCACCTAGAGAGCCAAGTAAACCGATTTAGAACCTAGTCAGCCAGTCTATACACGTCTGGTACAGTTCCAAACCAATAATAAAAAGCCCCCAACACATAAGTGTCGGGGGCTTTTCTATAACTAAAGCGTTTAAGTTAGGCTTCTAACTGATTGCTTAGGTGCAGATGAACCTTATTGAATCTTCAAACGTTGAAT
The DNA here is from genome assembly GCF_022398115.1 of Vibrio sp. Isolate22. Taxonomy (NCBI): domain Bacteria; kingdom Pseudomonadati; phylum Pseudomonadota; class Gammaproteobacteria; order Vibrionales; family Vibrionaceae; genus Vibrio; species Vibrio sp. Isolate22. The sequence continues at coordinate 5,870 of NZ_JAKEUW010000079.1, forward strand.
CAGAGTTTCTTCGTCTAACTGATACAGCTCATCAAGCAAGTTCATTTGCAAGCTACCTGGGCCGCGAGAGTTCTCAGCAGCAATTTCACCAACCACACCTAATACCGCAGCCGCAGCCAAACCGCTTTCATCACCAACAGCAGCAAATGCGCCAGTCAACGCCGTTAAGATACAACCCATGCCTGTGACATACGGCATCATTTTATGCCCATTGTTTAACGTTACTACACTGTCTTTAGTGACAACGTAATCCGTCTCGCCTGAGAGCACCACATTTGCACCGTATTCAGCCACTAAGCACTGTGCAGCACCTAACGCAGCATCACTGCTATCAAGCGCATCCACACCTTTGCTCTGCGCTTGCTCGCCCGCCAATGCAATAATCTCAGACGCGTTACCACGAATGATTAGCTTATCCGCTAAACGGGCGATTTGACGGGACGTCTCAGTACGTAGCGTGCTTGCACCACAACCGACAGGGTCAAGCACCACAACCTTGTTGTTCGCGTTAGCTTGTTCAACCGCGAAGCACATTCTTGGCGTCCAGACACTGTCGAGCGTACCAATGTTGATCACCAAAGCGCCAGAAAATGACATCATCTCAGCCAGTTCTTGTTGCGAGTGCGCCATGATAGGCGAAGCACCAATTGCCAATAACGCATTGGCTGTGTTGTTCATCACCACGTAGTTAGTAATATTCACAACCAGTGGCTTTTGCTCTCGTACTGCACGCAGCGATTGGATGATTTGTTCAGTTAGCATGGATTAATCCTTATTCGTGAAAGTCGCTTTAAGCGGCTGTTGAGTCAGTAAGTGCATTCAGACCTTGCTGCCAGAAAGCCACTTCCATACGCGTTGCCGTTTTAAAGATATGAACGATGTTCTGACCGCGCTCGCTGTTAATATCAATTTCAGCCAGTAGCTGGTTGAAATACTCTGCGCCCGTTGCCACGCCAGACTGGAACTCTTCCCCGCCGTAAAGCTGTAACCAGCTTGCGTATGGGTTGTCTTCCAAAACAGTATCGCTGCTTTCCAATAGCGCTTTACCAATCACGGCATAACCAATTGAACACGGAGCCAGTGCCGCATAAAGATCGACAAGATCACCCGTCATACCCGCATCTAAAACGTAGCGCGTGTAAGCGACGGTGCCGAAATCTTCGGGTTCGTTTTCTAAATCAGATTCCGTTAAACCCCACTGACCACAGTAAGTCACGTGGTGTGAAATTTCAGAATCTAGCAGCGCATGAACACTTGGCAGAGCACGGCGCATATCAGCCAAGGTTTTAGCCTTGTATATCGCTAACGCGTACGCGCGGGCATACTGCTTCAAAAACAGAAAATCTTGCTTTAGGTAATGCAGAAAACACGGCTGAGCCAAAGTGCCGTTCGCCAGCGTTTTCACAAAATCATGCTCGGTGTAGTCTTGCCAATCTTGCTGGCAGGCTTGGATTAAGTCTTGATATTTCATGAGATTCCTTAGTCAAAAGTCGGTACGTAATCAGCGGCTTTTGGTAGTGATTTAATAATGCCTTTGTCGAACATGAACTGTGCGTAATCATCGTAACGCTTCATATCTACTGCAGAAGGGCGAAGTGCAAAACGAGTCAATGTGTCGTTCCATGCACGTTGGTTTAGCTCGTTGTTTAACGTATCTGGCGAATACGCCACAAACTCACTCCAAGAGTCTTGCGGGTGGTTCACAATGTAAGTCGTTGCTTGCTCGAGTGCTTTGTTGAATGCTTTGATTGCTTCGTCGTCGTGTTTCTTTGCGTTCGCCACAAAGATCAACTCGTCGTAAGCTGGCACACCGTGCTCTTCTGGGAAGAATGCTTTGGCTTTAAAGCCTTCAAGGGCTAGTTGGTTCGTTTCGAAGTTACGTAAGCCACCCCAGATGGCATCTACCTTTCCTGATGCCAGTGAAGACGAAAGAGCCCAACCAACATTGATGGTTTGCACATCTGTAAACGCAACGTTTTCCTGAGCCAGCATGGTACCGATCGTCGCTTCTTCATTACCCGCAATCGCGATACCGATCTTCTTGCCTTTCAGATCCGCTAACGAATCGTTCTTGCCGTTATCCAGCACCATTAGTGTGTTCAGCGGTGTTGCAATAAGGGTTGATGCTCGAACCAAAGGCAAACCTGCAGCGACATCCATAGTTAAACTTGGTTGGTAGGTTACTGCGAGATCGACCTTACCTGCTGCAACGAGTTTTGCTGGCGTGCTTGGGTCAGCTGGCTCTTGGATTTCAATCTCTAGGCCCTGATCTGCAAAGTAACCACGCTCTTGAGCAATCACAATTGGGCCGTGGTTCGGGTTTACAAACCAATCCAACATCAGTGTCAGTTTCTTGTGTTCCGAATCCGCGAATGCATGACCTGAAACTAGCGAAGCAAGCAGTGCCACTGCACCTACCAATTTGGTGTTTTTCATAGTTAACCTTTCCTTTTGAATATTATTATTGTGTTTGTCGATCTAATTTCTAACGAGGTTTGTTTAGTTAAATAGCCTTGAGCGAAGCCTTATTAAACAAAGAGTTATTGAGCTAGCCATCACTGGTTCTCCCAAGGGATAGCTTTTTTGAGTAATTTGTCTGTGATGAAGTAGAGCGAGATAGAGAGCACCGCCAAGATAAACAAGGCAGCAAACATCTCATCAATGATCATGCGCGCATTGGCTTGCAGCATTAAGTAGCCTAGCCCCTCACTCGAACCCACCCACTCGCCGACAACCGCGCCAATCGGAGCGATAACCACAGCCACACGAATACCTGACGCCAATGTTGGCAGAGCGGCAGGAAGTTGAATGTGGCGTAGCAGTTGCCATTTCGATGCACCCATCGTCTTAGCGAGATCAAGATACCCAGTCGGAGTATTTCGCAGGCCGTCATAACAACAGGTAGTTACAGGGAAGAAAATTATGATTGCCGCCATCACTACTTTTGAGGCGATACCATAGCCAAGCCACAGCATCAGTACTGGCGCAATCGCAAATACAGGGATCGCTTGGCTAGCAATCAAGATCGGCAACAGCCAACGTTTCAATGGCTCGAACATCAACATCTGCAAAGCGAAAAATAGCCCCATCGTCAGACCTAGTAATAGCCCTAGTAAGATCTCTTGTGCGGTCACCCAGGTGTGTTTGAGCAACACATCGTAGCGTTCAATCAGCTTGAGAAAGACTTCTGCTGGCGCTGGCAGAATAAAGCTTGGCATTTCGAAAACCACGACCACAAGTTGCCATAAGCCGAGAATCACAACACTGCTAATTAGCAAACGCGTGACGGGATTCATCTGACTTGAACGTTCAGTGCTAGTCTGTACATTCGTCGGCTGAGTGACAGCTTCACTTCGCGTAAAATCAGTCATAATCACGCTCCAACTGCTCTAAGATCGCCTGTTGTAACTCGGCACACTCACCATCGAGCACTCGTGGCGTCGCCGTGTGAGGCACAGATAAAGAGTGAGCACTCGCAGGCGTGCCTTGCAACACATATAAGTTATCCGCCAAACGCACCGCTTCTTGCGGATCATGGGTGATCAACACAACGGTTTTATCTCTCAACAGTTCACACGCTAAACTCTGTAACTTGTGTCTTGTTACCGCATCCAACGCAGAGAAAGGCTCATCCATCAACACGACAGGTTTGTCTTGCATTAAGGTGCGAGCTAACGCAACACGCTGGCGCATACCTCCAGACAACTGATCCGGCATAGTATCTGCGTAATCGGCCAAACCAACTGAAGCGAGTAACTCGAACGCTCGGTTCTTTTGCTCTGCGTTTTGATGCTTGTTAGTAGTGTTCTGGAAGCGATGGCTCAGGCATACATTGTCGATAACCGACAACCATGGCAGTAACAAATCTTGCTGTGCCATGTATGCGATACGATCAGTTAGAGGCAGTTCATCAGACGTTGCCAATGTACCCTGCCACTCCACCTTGTCTTCCAACAAACCTGCCAAATAACGCAATACCGTCGTTTTCCCACAACCACTGCGCCCAAGTAGCACTGTCCACTTACCTTCGCTTAAGTTAAGTGACAGCCCCGACAGGGTCGCGTGCTCGCTATCTTGGTAACGCAACGTCGCATTGCTAAGTTGAACGCCAACCGTATTAACGGACATTACCGTGCCCAGCGAAAAAGTGATTTACTGGGCCATGACCTTGACCGACTTTCAACTCGTCAGCATGGGCAATCGCGCGTGAAATGTATTGTTTACCCAGGTCTACAGCCTCTGGGAGCGTGTTGCCTTGAGCCAAGAAAGAAGCAATAGCAGAAGAGAGCGTGCAGCCCGTTCCATGAGTGTTTTTGGTAGGAAAACGCTTCGCGCTAATCACAGCAGATGTAGTTGGTAGAATCAGTAAGTCATTGCTGTTTTCATCTTTCTCTAGATGACCACCTTTTAGCAGAACGGCTTTAGCACCTAAAGCGCGCAGATCTTCGATCATGTCCTGCATTTCGGCTTCGCTTTCAGGAACGGCTTTTCCTGTCAGTGCAGCGCCTTCAGGTAAGTTAGGCGTAATAATGTCGGCGAGCGGAATCAGCTCTTGTTTTAGCGTAGTGATAGCTGAGTTTTCTAGAAGAAGGTCGCCGCTTGTCGCGACCATTACCGGGTCAATTACCAAGTGTTTTGGTTGGTATTGTTTGATTTTGTCTGCAACGACTTTGATGATTTGCGAATCCGCCAACATACCAACTTTTACCGCCACGATATTCAGATCGGTGAACACCGCATCTAACTGGCTGGCAACATGCTCAAGTGGGATTGGAAAAATGGCTGATACGCCTTGAGTATTCTGAGAAGTAATCGCAGTAATCACCGAACAAGCAAAGCTACCTGTTGCAGACATGGCTTTAATATCCGCTTGAATACCTGCACCGCCGCCACTATCAGAACCAGCAATGGTTAAAACAATCGGAGTATTGACCACCGAAGATTGGTTGTGTGGTGTTTGAGTATTCTGAAGTGGCGCTTGAGTGTTGGAATGCTGCGTCATGATCGCTCCTACTATCTAAAAGACGTAAGAGAACCGAACTTTGGCCGTAAAGAGATTGTGGAAGTGAAACCAATGAGAGATCATTGTTAGACCACATAGACAAAGTCATCATAGTTCCCTACGCCAGTGTTAACTGAATCAGGTTCAACGGGTCTCGAATAACGATCTCAGCAAATACCAATTAAGGTAGATGCCCCCCGACTATTGATAACGATAGTAACAGCACTCTCGCGACTGAGATACTCATTTTATTCATTTATAAGATACAAGCATGAATAAAATTCAATTTAGCTTTGTTAACAAGCACTTAGTTTCGCTGATTATTTGGTTGTGATTGAATAAATAAACACATGACAATCAACAACATACCTATCCAACCGACCAAAGGTATACGCTCCCCCACAATCCAAACAGCCAATACGGCGGCAACCACAGGCTCAAGCAAAGTAATCAAATTCGCACTACTTGCGGTGACATGTCGTAACCCGAAACTGAACGCGATATAACCCAAACATTGAGGAAGTAACACCAAGTAACTCACCACGAATACGTTCGTGCTTGAAGCGAATAGATTGTCACCAGTGAACCACAGCGTTGGTAATAACAACATTGCACCTAAACCAAATATGCTGCCCATTGCCGCTTGCGACTTAATGCCTTCGTCTATCTGAGCTTTTGTCGCCCACGAATAAATGGCGTAACACAACCCAGCAACCAAACCTAAACCAATACCTAAAAGCTTCAGGCCATCATTAGGTTCGCTCCCCACTGACGACTCAGAAAATACCAATAATCCAATACCAACCACGCCAATGGCAAAGCTCGTTAGCCAACGTTTATTAATATTATTATTTTTGCTAATAAGACACTCTAAAAGTGCAGAAAAGAACGGAGCAGTAGCTATCGACACCACCGTTCCCATCGCGACACCCGATAATTTCATCGAGGAGTAGAAAGCCAAAGGATAAATTGCCAAAGCCAGTGCACTCGCTGCTAGCAGCTTTTTGTTGAGCAAAAGCTTATCAAGTGAAGACAGGATCTTTCGATACGCCAAGACCGCCTGTATTAAGCCGCCGACGCCCATTGAAAAAGCACCAATCGCTAATGGGCTGAGATCAGGCGCAAAGCTTGCGGCTGTACCTGTCGTGCCCCATAAAACAGATGCAAACACGATAGCTAAAGTGCCTGTTTGGAATTCGTTAACGCGATTGATGGCAAGATTCATTGCTATTACCTAGTCTATTTTCATTTCTGAAATAGATAATAGTGAACATACTTTGGTTTTAGTTTGCAGAAAGGACGCTATTCTTGTTTTGGAAGACTCTCTTTCACCGAACCCAAAAACGCCCTTGGAGACATGCCAAAGTGCTGAGAGAAGCGTCGACTGAATGCAGACAAGTCGCTATAACCCACATTTTCTGCGACCAATTGAACGGGTAAATCGGTATGACTTAGCAAGGCTTGTGCTTTCTCCATACGATAACGAGTGATGTATTTAAGCGCACTGATTCCAATACACTCTTTAAAGCGCTTCTTAAATTGAGTGGGACTCAAGCAAGCCGTTTCTGCAAGCTTAGAAATTGATAGGGGCTGGGCGTAATTATCCGCAATGAATCTTTGGACCACACGAATACGAGGATCGATGCTCTTACTTACTTGTTGTTGCCCTAATAACAGTGAAAACACATCCAAGATAGATGATTCAATGCCACTGTCGACTTGATATTCCAGCTGCTTTTCAACAAACAGCAAGAAGCTCATTAAAGGTGGCGTTATGGTGAACACCGAGAGCTCATTCTCTAGCAAGTGCTGCGGTAACTCCACCATATCTGCAACAATAAACCGTGCCGCTTCATCCGCCTTAAACGCATGCGCTGTGGTGACAGGAATCACCACACATTCACCGACAGAAACCTTGCCAACATACCCCACCATTTCAATGCTAATACTCCCCTGAATGGGCAGCACCAGTTGATGGTAACCATCATGGGCATGAGTATTAAATTGCTTGGTGTAAGATCGAATGCTTAAGCTAGATTTCATGAGCAACGCCAGAGTACATTTCGCTAGGTTAAAGTAAGAGATACGAAGTTACATTATCACTTCCCTAGAGTCACACTCAATGCTCATCAAATTCATGTTAATTAGGTGACGTTATCAAAAACGGCCTCTAAATATGAGGCCGCTTTTATTAAATATCGTCTTTTACGCCAAGGTTAGAATGACACTTGGCTGTCTTGACCAATCACTACCTGAACATTACTTTGAACATCATAGATTTCAAAACCATCAGCAATCGGATCAACATTATCTTCATCACTGTCATGCTGCGCGGTACAGGTATAGCCTAATGAATAAGTACCTGGATCAATAAAACCAAGAGAAAACTCATAGTTGGTCTGTGCTTGATTTATTGTCACTGATGCTGAAGTAATCGGTTTCACTTCATCGCTGCCGCCAATCGGAGCCATGTCAGCTTTATCGACGTTGCCGTCATACAGATAAACCGACTGAACGAACGTGCTATCGTCTGTAGGATTACAAGCTTCGAAAGTAGTGGTTGCAACAGTACCTTCAATGTTACCAGTCTCAACCGTATTGATAAGGCTTACAGACGTTCTTTGAATAGTGTAATCAGGGAAAGTCGAACTGTTGTTTAGGCCACGTCGAAGATCGAACTCGACAACAAAATCGTTACTCTGTTGGTTCACATTGAACGAATCATTAAAGTAAAGCACGCCAGCGTTATCTTCTTTACCCACACCTTGCGGGCACGCGCCTTCACCTTTAACTGTTAACTCACGATTCGTATCATCATTTTCTATCACGTAAGATGGATCTGTTGGATGATCGCCATCATTCGCGAACACACACAATTTATAGCTGCCTACCGGAATAACCTCATTTTCAATCAAGGGAAGCGCATCGCTGCCTTGATAATCCAACAAATTCACACTTAATGGAATCGGGTCTTCACCATCTGGCAATGGATCGCCGTTCTCATCAACATAATCGCCATTTTCGTCCGTTTTATATACATCATAAATCAGTGGCGAACCTCCTCCTTGGGGAAGTAAAGCGACCTTACTGAATGTCACCGTCACATCTTTAACATCATCGACAGGCGCATCACTCACGCTCAAAGTAATGGGTGTCGTACTGCTTGATGACCCAGAGTCACCACCACAACCGACAAGCCCAGCCAGCACGAGGCTCGCTAAAGCTGTTTCCTTAAAATACTTCATAACTAATTTCCTATAAATCACTGCTCAATAAAGGACCTAGCCAGTTGCCCTTTTCATTTTTGTTGTGACTCATTGGTAACCAGTACATTGCTTAACATTTACTCCCTTTATTAGGGCTATCTCTATACAAATGCACAGTTAACCAAGGTACACATATCAAGTCGCGCATAGGTTAGTTAGGTTTAGTAAGGAATTTGTCAGTATGGTTTTTAGTTTGGCAAGTTTGCTGTCAATTATGTTGAAACGGTCGGTATGTATTGCGTCAGATAAGATTATTGAAAGTAACTCCACCAAAGCCCTAACTTACCACCAAGATCAAAAAAGGCCGTTAAGACAGCCTATTGCTGAACTTAAACGACCTTTTTATTGAATGCAGATTAAGCCAAACCGGTATTAGCTCATTCAGGCTCAATTATTTTTGAAGTTGCTCTTTAGCGGCTTCAACCTTAGAAAAATCTAGGCCAAGTTCTTCAACTGCTTCTTTGATTAGCGCAGGGTTTTGCATTACCTGACCCATAAGCATTTGAAGCTTGTCTTGTGGTAAACCAAGTTGGCTGATCGTCGCCATTGCTGCAAGAGGGTTTTCAGTCAACGTTTGGAATAGCTCGCTGATTTGCGCGTCGCTAATATTGTTCTCTTTCAACATTGCTAGAATCGGGTTCATCTTTTTACCTTTGAAACACTAAATAAAATAGGAGCACAGCATAACATCTAGCTGTGCTCGATTGTACTAGCAACTTATACTTTGCCTGCTTTGAAGTAACACTAAACTTAGCGAGACTCTAACGGGTAAGAGCGGTAACTCCACATACCATAAGTTCTAAGGGCATCACGGTAGATACCTAGTAGCTCACCATCACTTGCTTTCTTAAGCTCTGAAAGTGGCTTATCAGGGTAAGAAACCGTATCGAAAGTAATGCCCTGAGGTCCCGTTTGCCAGCTTGCCACTTCAAACAGAGTTTGACCACGGCGAACGTGGCTTGCCGAGCTGATAATCGTCGCGTGTTTAATGTTGTGGCTAGCTAACGCATAACTACTGAACAAGGCATTGCCGACCGTGCTAGTCGCATAGTTTTCTTCAATGATGCGATCTTTGCTTACCCCTTTTTCGATAAGCCAGTCCGCCATCAACTTGCCTTCAGTCTTGTGGTTCTTTGGCACACCACCCGTTAACACGATCATCGCATCTGGATTCGCCTTAGCCATCGCCAATGTCGTCTCAAGACGCTCAATCAAGATCTGATGCATTGAGCCGTCTGGATTCAGCGCGTAACCTAGAGTAACGATAGCGCCGTGATCATCCAACAAACCTTTGCCTGCAGATTCTTTAAGCGGCGTTTCTAACACGCGATCGACCGTAGCAAAAATGCGTTTGATGTCTTCTGCTTTACCTTTGTTCAGGCTTTCTAGCTTCTCCATGTGCTTGTTGGATTCACTTTGATTGCCTTCAAAACGCTGCCAAACCGCAAGGTAAGCGTGAAGGTCAACATCGTCTGGTGCAACCGTAAGCGCTTGTTCAAACAGCTCAATCGCGCGCTCTGCATTTTTGTTGTAGATCTGAGCGTTCGCTGCCGAGATCAGCAAGTCGGTACGATAAGGTTCTAGTTGGTATGCCTCTAGCAGTCGGTTAGTCACAATTTCCATGTTGCTTGGCATTTTTGCCGTGAAACCGGCGTGAGAAATTCTCGCCGGAGACTTAAACGCCTGTAGCGCATCAAGAAGCAATTGATCGACAACTTGTCGCTTCGTCACTAGCTGCGCGTAATCCGCAGAAGCTTGAACTGCGCCATCGCTAGCAGCAAAAGAAAATGGGGCTGTGCCAAAGGCCAGCATGCCACCAAGAGCGAGGGCGATAATGTTCTTTTTCATGAGGGTATCCTGTGTAGATAAGTGTTCACATCAGATTTGTACCCCAATGTAAGTCCCTAAAATTAAAAAACTGTGAACCACACCAGAATCTCTAAGGTTAATATTCATTTGTTGCATAAGGTGTGGCAGCAGATCACGATTTCGAACTTACCAATAAGCCTGTGCATCCAGATAATTCTGGTTTGAACCAGTGCTCACGTTTTTATTGGAATATATGACTGCGGATTTCATACGCCCTATCCCGCCACAAACCACTGATAACAAATCCGAACTCCGCATAAAACAACGCATCAAAGAAGCAGCTTTAAGCTCACTATTCTCAACAATTTAAACTCAACACACTGAATCGCGCGATGATCATCCTCGCTCAAATAACGAAGTTTTAAACGCATAGACTTGGGATAAGAATCAACAAACTTTCAAATAATTTAAAACCAATTATTGAACGATCGTTCAGGTAATGCTTTAATGAATTACCAATACAAGGAGTTACCCCATGCTTAAGTTCTATTTTCACCAAACACCAAACCCAATGAAGATCGCTTTGTTTCTAGAAGAGACAGGCCTAGATTTTGAACTCGTTCCAGTTGATACCTTAAAAGGTGAGCAACACACGCCGGAATATCGCTTAATAAACCCAAATGGAAAAACACCTGCGATCGAAGACGAAGGACAACGCGTGTTCGATTCGAACGCCATCCTTCTGTACCTATCAGAGAAAACTGGCAAGCTTGGGGGACAACCAGAAGACCGAGCTGAACTGTTATCTTGGATGATGTTTATTGCGAGTGGCCTTGGCCCATACTCCGGCCAATCGGTACACTTCCGCCATGCTGCGCCAGCAGGCCTAGACTACGCAGTGAACCGTTACCTGCGTGAAGCACAACGTCATTACGAAGTGCTAGAAAAGCATATGGAAGGTCGTGAGTTTATCGTCGGTAATGAGTACACCATTATCGATGTAGCCGCATGGGGCTGGATTGATAAAGCACCTGTCGTACTTGGTGAAGAAGGCTTAGAACCATACCCGAATTTGAAGCGCTGGTTTAACGCCATCAACACTCGCCCAGCCGCACTTCGCGCCCGTGAAACAGGCAAAGACATCGAGTTTAAAACCGAACGGGATGAAGAAGCGAAACGAGCGTTGTTTCCTTCGAATTATCCTATCAACGACTAATCCGTCATAAAATAAACATTTCTAGTAGATGGTTACTAGAGATAAATAGATGCCAATAGTGTTGCTACGGTAAGTTAATAGTTTTCAACTTCAGCTAGCCTACCAACACTATTGATATTCCTTTCCGTCGTCATAACCTTCATCGACATAACACCTTCTGCACCTCCACCCGTACATAAAAACTTGCTATAAAGACAAACGCCCAGAAAAAGAAATAATTGAATCATATACTTATATAAGCCCTCATTAGGTACATGTAACGAAATGAGAACAATCACCACAATAGATTATAACATTTAAAAATAAATTTAATTTAAGATGCTAATTCAAACAATCGACCCTTCTGATAATTTTATTATTTAGTAATAAAATTCTAGGATAAAAGATGAATTCAGGCTGCTTAAGCGCCTTGGTTGCAATGATATTTGGGACGGGCTACTTAGCTATAGCTTTTTCAGGGCTTGAAAATCAATTTGGGCTGGCATGGGCAGGCGCTGCATGGCTTTGTTGCGTAATTCAATGGAACTAAATMCAGAACCTACGATCTGAGCAGCTACCTCCACTCTCTCTCGTAGTCCTATGCCTAAGCCTCGTTACAAAACAACCAACTGGAAGCAATACAACCAATCACTCATTAACCGTGGTTCTCTGACCTTTTGGATTGATGAAGAAGCAATAAGCGGGTGGGCGCAAAGCAAACAGAATAAGCGCGGGAGGCCGCGTCGGTTCAGTGATTTAGCTATCACGA